>JAFMSA010000861.1 GCA_017353855.1 Alphaproteobacteria bacterium | reverse complement strand
TGCCGATTTCGTCCGGGTTCGTCAGGCGGCTGTATTCGGCAACATCCGCGGCAAACTTGCGTTCGACTGCTTTGCCCGCCGCCACCGGCCCTCCCAGCCCCCGCCAGTGCCGCAACCAATGGGTTCGACGCCATCGACCAGTGGGTTTGACCCCATCGATATGCATTGGGCACCCTTTTGTTCGATGGCGGCCCTTGCTCGTGGTCGAAAACTCGTTGCGGCGGCCCGCCTTCCTCGGGGGGAAAGCGCTGGCAGCTGATCCGCACGACAGCAGATGGTCCATGATATCAACGGCTATGTGACCGATACCCCTTATCTGCGCGACTTCAAACCGATGCTCGCGCCGGCGTGGCTGGACTATGTGGCATTGGTGGCCGGGGTCGAGCCGCCGGCGCGGCAGGACGGTTTTGCATGGTGCGATCTTGGCTGCGGCCAGGGGGTTACGGCGGCCGTGCTCGCTGCGACGCATCCTGCCGGGATCTTTCACGGGATCGATGCGATGGGCACGCACATAAGCCATGCTCGCAGGCTCGCCGCAGAAGCAGCGGTTTCCAACGTTAGATTTCACGCGACGGATTTTGCCGCGGCTCTGGAGCTCGACTTACCGCGATTCGACTACATCGTCGCGCACGGTGTCTACACGTGGATCGATCGCGACAGCCAGCACGCGTTAGGCCGGTTCATCGAGCGGCGCCTCAAACCGGGCGGCCTTGCATACCTCGGTTACAACGCAATGCCGGGCTGGGCGCGCGATCTGCCGTTTCAGCGTATGCTGCGCGAGCTCGGCCGTTCTATCCCGGGCGAGATTGCCGTGCGGGTCACCGCCGCAGCAGAGCTCATCCGCTCACTCGCCGAGGCCGGTGTCCCGTCATTGGCGAACAGCTTCATCCGGCGCGAGCTGACGGAGCGCCCGGCAGACTATCCCCCAGCCTATCTCGTCCACGAATTCCTGCCCGCCGCATGGCAGCCCCTCTACGTCACCGAGGTACGCGCTGCGATGGCGGCAAACGGACTGCTCCCGGTCGGCTCGGCGACGCTGAATGAGAACTTCGACTGGATGGTATTGAGCGAAGAGGCGCAGAGGTTACTCGCGGCCGTCCGCGAACCGGATGTCCGTGAACTGGCCCGCGATTTTTTTCTCGACCAGCGCTTCCGCTGCGATGTCTTTGCGCGCTGCGGCGCTGCCCTCGACGCGGGAGAACGCGCCGACCGCCTCGTTTCGGGCGCTTTTGCGCTGGGCCGGCCAGTACCCGCAATCCGCTACAGCATGGCGACTCCGTCGGGTCCGCTCGTATATGACAATCCGACGTCCCGCGCGATTGTTGCCGGCCTCGCGGACGGTCCGCGCTCACTGATCGGCCTGGCCAAACCGGTGAGCCAAAGCGACGTGAGGACCATCCTCACACTGTGCGCCGCCGGGGACGTGATGCCGGTGGAACCCGGACAAGCAGCGGTGCGCGAGCTTAACCGCGCCCTGCTGCGACGATGCGGCGGACCCGAGGAGATCCGCTGGATCGCTTTGCCGTGCGGCACGGCCCTGGAACTTGACCGCGACCTGATCCGGCTGCTCCGCGACGGGGAGGAAATCGACGAATGCCGGTTTCCCGGCTGGCGAGACTTCATCGCCGCGCACGGCGTATCCGGTCAGTAAAGCACCGACGGCAGATAGGCACCTGCGGGTTCGTTATAGAGGCCGATCGTCATCAACGTCATCTGATGGACAAGACGCAGTCCGGTACGCAGACACCAACGAAACAACTCGCCATTGCGCGTCGGCACGAGAAATCCACCGGCGGCGAAGGCCGGCGCCGCTCCGATGAGTGCCTGCAAACCCTGATTGCTCTCGGCAACGGCATGCCCGAAGAACGCTATGTCCGTGGCATAGGCCGTGATCTTGCCCAAATGCTCGACGACGCGCGCCGTCCCGTGAGTCACCGCATCCCT
>JAFMSA010000273.1 GCA_017353855.1 Alphaproteobacteria bacterium | reverse complement strand
TCACGACAAGCACGCCGATCGACAGCCACGAGACGAGCCTGCAGGAAGCCTCACCCCGGATCGCGCCCACGACCAGCAGGGCCATCGCGCCCGCGGCCAGCAGCATCTCCGGCAGCGCCGGCAAAAGGATCGGGAGCCCGAGTGCCGGCATCAGCCCGGCCTAGTCGAGGCTCGCATGGCGCACCCCCGCGGCCGCCGTGGCGGCATTTACCTGCTGGACCAGGTGATCGACGGAAACCTGGAGCGGCCGCAGGAACGATGTTGGATAGACGCCGATCCACACGACGAGTGCCAGCAACGGAGCGAAGACCAGTTTCTCGCGCAGGCTCAAATCGAGCATGTTGCGCAGATCCGCGCGCGTGATCGTTCCGAATATGACCCGGCGATAGAGGTAAAGCATGTAGGCGGGCGCGAGGAACAGCGCGGTCGCCGCGAGAGTGGTTTCAAGCGTGCTGACCTTGAAGGTGCCGAGCAGGATCAGGAATTCGCCGACAAACCCGCTCGTGCCGGGCAACCCGACCGCCGCCAGCGTGAACACCATCAAGACGAAAGCGTAGGCCGGCATGCGCTGCACAAGACCGCCGAAACGTGCGATCTCGTGCGTGTGCAGCCGGTCATAGAGAACGCCGACGCACAGGAAAAGGGCCCCCGACACGAGACCGTGGCTGATCATCTGGATGAGCGCACCCTGCACCGCCTCGTTGGTCGCCGCAAATGTGCCCATCGTGACAAAACCCATATGGGCGATCGACGAATAGGCAATCAGCTTTTTCATGTCGATCTGCGCCAGGGCCACCAGTGAGGTGTAGATCACCGCTATGGCGCTGAGCGTGAAGATAAGCGGCGTGAAATAGGCCGAAGCGAGCGGGAACATCGGCAGCGAAAAACGGACGAAGCCATAGCCGCCCAGCTTCAGCAGGATACCCGCCAGAATGACCGAACCCGCGGTGGGCGCTTCGACATGCGCATCGGGCAGCCAGGTGTGCACCGGCCACATCGGCACCTTGATCGCAAATGACGCAAAAAAGGCCAGCCACAGCCATCTCTGCAGACCGGGCGGGAAGTCGTGGGAGAGCGCCACCGTGATATCGGTCGTCCCGGTCTCGAAATAGACCGCGAGCACCGCAAGCAGCATCAAAACCGAGCCCAACAGCGTATAGAGGAAAAATTTGAACGCTGAATAGATCCTGTTTGAGCCGCCCCACACCCCGATGATCAAAAACATCGGGATTAGCACACCCTCGAAGAATACATAGAAAAGAACAAAATCAAGTGCACAGAATATTCCGACCATCAGGGTCTCTAGCACGAGAAAGGCGATCATGAATTCCTTGACACGGAATTGAATCACTTCCCACGCAGAGACGATCGAGAGCAATGTCAGGAGTGTGGAGAGGAGGACGAAAAACAGCGAGATCCCGTCGATCCCCATGTGATAGGCAAAGTGGAAACCGCCGATCGTCACCCAGTCGGCCTGCTCGACGAACTGAAAATCGGATGTGTTCGGGTCGAACTGGACCCACAGCACCACCGACAGCGCCAGATCGACCAGTGCCGTCCACAGCGCGATAAAGCGGGCATTGCGTGCGACAACCGTGGCCTCGCCGCGCGTCATCAGGATGAACGCCGTGCCGATCAGCGGCACAAAGGTCACCAGCGAGAGGAGCGGCCAATGGCTCACGCTTGCCCTCCCCTCATCGCGATCGACCCCGGCCCTGCACCACCGCCCGGCCTGCCGCAACACGGGCCGCCGCCACGCCGTCGTCGGGCCGTCAGCCGCACGCGAGACCCGAAATCTTCCCTCGGACCGCCATCCCGCCCGTGCGCCCGGAGATGCCGAGCGAGGGCTGCAGCTGACAACATCTGCCGACCTCTCACCGAGGGAACAGGTACCACGTGACGATCGCGACGAGCCCGATCATCATCGCGAACGCATAGTGGTAGAGATACCCGCTCTGCAGCCGGCTCGCCCGACGCGCGAGATCGCGGGTGAGCGAGGCAACGCCATCGGGGCCGAGACCATCGATGACGGCGCCGTCACCCGACTTCCATAATCCGTCGCCGATCGCCATTGCCGGCCGGACGAACAGACGATCGTAGAGTTCGTCGACATACCAGCGGTTCAGCAGAAATTGGTACAGCGCGCGATAACCCGCCGCCAGGCGCACCGGGATCATCGGATTGACAATGTAAAAGACATATGCTGTCGCAATCCCGAGAAGGCCGGCGAACAGCGGCAGATATGCGAGCGTGAGCGGGATTTGCTCGGCCTCGACGAGTGCCGTGTGCTGGGGCAGCACGAGGATCGCGCTCTTCCAGAACCCGGCCTGCGGCTCGCCGACAAAGGCCTCATACGCGAAATACCCGGCGAAAGCCGCACCCAGTGCGAGGACGAGCAGCGGAACCCGCATCACCCACGGGCTCTCGTGCGCGTGATGCATCGCCTCCTCGCCGGCACGAGGCTCGCCGTGGAAGGTCATGAACATCACGCGTGAGATGTAGAACGCGGTCATGAAGGCGGCCAACGTGCCCAGGCAGTACGAGTAGCGGCCAACCGCACTGCCCGATGCCCAGGTCGCCGCGAGGATCGTGTCCTTCGAGAAATAGCCGGAGAAGAACGGCAGTGCGCTCAAGGACAGGGCCCCGACCCACATCGTTCCATAGGTCCACGGGATTTTGCGCCACAGGCCGCCCATCCGGCGCATGTCCTGCTCGCCGCCCAACGCGTGGATCACCGATCCCGAGCACAGGAACAGGAGGCCCTTGAAAAAGGCATGGGTGAAGAGGTGGAACATCGCCGCGGCATAGGCGGAGACCGCCGCGGCGGCGAACATGTAGCCAAGCTGGCTGCAGGTCGACCAGGCGATGACCCGCTTGATGTCGTTCTGCACCATGCCGATGCTGGCGGCAAAGACAGCCGTCGTCCCGCCGATGATCCCGACGACGGCGAGCGCGGTCGGCGCATATTCGAACATCGGCGACAGCCGGCAGACCATGAACACACCCGCCGTCACCATTGTCGCCGCATGGATCAGCGCGGAAACCGGGGTCGGGCCCTCCATCGCGTCCGGCAACCAGGTGTGGAGCGGGATCTGCGCCGATTTCCCGATCGCGCCGATGAACAAAAGCACGCAGGCGAGGGTCAACGCATCGGCCCGCCAGCCGAGGAAATCCAGCGTCGTGCCGACCACTTTCGGGGCTGCGCCGAAGACGGCGCCAAAGTCGAGGGTCCCGAAGATCTGGAAGGTCGCGAAAATGCCGAGCGCGAAGCCGAAATCGCCAACCCGGTTGACAATGAAAGCTTTGATCGCTGCGGCGTTGGCCGACGGGCGGTCATACCAGAAGCCGATCAGCAGGTAGGACATCAGCCCGACACCCTCCCAGCCGAAGAACAGCTGGACAAAGTCGTTCGACGTCACCAGTGCCAGCATGAAAAACGTAAAAAGGCTCAAATAGGCCATGAAACGCGGGATCGACGGATCCTCCGCCATGTAGCCTACCGAATAGACATGAACCATCGACGATACGATCGTCACGACCAGGATCATCACACCGCTCAGCGTGTCCAGCCTGAGCGACCACGAGACTTCGACCCCGCCCGCGACGATCCAGTTCGCCAGTGGAATGATATGCGCCTGTTCGGTTGCGAGGATATCCCGAAACAGCAGCAGCCCCAGCACCGCCGACAGCAGCAGCGCGCCGCAGCTGATCAGTTGCGAACCGCGATCGCCGATCGCGCGGCCAAAGAAGCCGACGATAATCGCGGCGACAAGCGGCAGGAATACGACTGCGGCGGCCAAATCGTGCTTTCCGAACCCGGGGTGTGGCTAAAACGCGTCATTGCCGGGCTCGACCCGGCAACCCATGCGGAGGCGCGCCCGCCTGCACCGGGCGCCTGCATGAGATGCCCGGGTCAAGCCCGGGCACGACGCGGTGGAGGTATACGCGATTGCGTTCATCCTTTCATCATGTTGATGTCCTCAACGCGGATCGTGCCGCGGTTGCGGAAGTAGACAACGAGAATAGCAAGGCCGATGGCCGCCTCGGCCGCGGCGACGGTCAGCACGAACATCGCAAAGGCCTGGCCGATCAGATTCTTCAGAAACACCGAGAACGCAACGAAGTTGACGCTGACCGCAAGCAGCATCAGCTCAATCGACATCAGCATGACGATCACGTTCTTGCGGTTCAGAAAGATACCGAAGACACCCAGCGTGAACAGGATCGCGCCGACCGTCAGATAATGCCCGATACCGATTATCATGATCTGCTGCTGCCGGTGCCGAGCGGAACTTTGACGACGTCGACGCTCTGGGAACGCGCACGGGCGAGCTGAGCCGAGATCGACTGCCGGCGCACATCCTCGCGGTGGCGCAGGGTCAGCACGATCGCGCCGACCATTGCAACGAGCAGGATCAGCCCCGCCGCCTGAAAGCCCAAGAGATAGCGCGTGTAGATGATGTCCCCGAGCGCTCGCGTGTTGGTTACGGCAAGCCCGCCCGTGGCCGACGCTGTCGCGCCGCCCGGCCCGCCGGGCAATGCGGACCAGCCAAAAACGAGAAAGACGAGTTCGGCCAGCAGCACGGCCCCGACGGCCGCGCCGACAGGAAGGTAGCGCACAAAGCCGCTGCGCATTTCAAGGAAATCGATATTCAGCATCATGACAACGAAAAGGAACAGCACCGCGACTGCCCCGACATAGACGATCACCAGGATCATCGCGAGGAACTCCGCCCCGATCAGGATGAAGAGCGCGGCGACATTAAAGAAGGACAATATCAGAAAAAGCACCGAGTGAACCGGGTTGCGGGCCGAGATCACGAGCGCGCCCGAGGCGACGGCAACCACCGCGAAAATGTAGAACAGGACAGCCTGGACGATCATCGCCCCGCCTCACCCGCCGCGCCCTTCGCCGTCCGGCTCACCGGTACGGCGCCTCGAGCGCCAGATTCTTGGCAATCTCGGCTTCCCACCGGTCCCCGTTCGCCAGGAGCTTCTCTTTGTCGTAGAGCAGCTCCTCGTGCGTCTCGGTCGCGAATTCGAAATTCGGCCCCTCGACGATCGCGTCGACCGGGCAGGCTTCCTGACAATAACCGCAATAGATGCACTTCGTCATGTCGATGTCATAACGCGTGGTACGCCGGCTGTCGTCCTCGCGCGGTTCGGCCTCGATCGTGATCGCAAGCGCCGGGCAGATCGCCTCACACAGCTTGCAGGCAATGCAACGCTCCTCGCCGTTGGGATAACGCCTGAGTGCGTGCTCACCGCGGAAGCGGGCGCTCAGCGGACCCTTTTCGTAAGGGTAATTCACCGTGACGGGGCGTTTGAACATATAGCGCAGCGTCACTCCCAGGCCGGAAAGGAGCTCGGTCAGCAACAGACTGCGAGTGGCGCGTTCGAGCATTCCCATCAATACACCTTCAGCTCCGGGGCAGCCACCCTGTCACGCTCAGCACGCCGGCAGTCAGCACCAACCAGAACAGCGAAAACGGCAGAAACACCTTCCAGCCGAGCCGCATCAGCTGATCATAGCGGAACCGCGGGAAAGTCGCGCGCACCCACAGAAAGCAAAACACCACAAAGGCGATCTTGAGCGCGAACCAGACCGGGCCGGGGACCCACGTGAAAGGCGCCACCCCCAATGGCGGGAGCCAGCCGCCGAGGAACAGAATGCTGGTGATCGCACCCATCAGGATGATGTTGCCGTATTCGCCGAGATAAAACAGCGCGAAAGCCATCGACGAATATTCGACGAAATAGCCGGCCACGATCTCCGTCTCGCCCTCGGGCAGATCAAAGGGCGCGCGACCCGTCTCAGCCAGTGCGGAGGCGAAAAAAATCACGAACATCGGCAACAGCGGGATCGCGAACCAGATGCGACGCTGCGCCTCGACGATGTCGCTCAGATTGAGCGAGCCGGCGCACAGCAGCACAGTGACGAGAACAAACCCGATCGCGACCTCGTAAGAGACCATCTGCGCCGCCGAACGCAACGCGCCGAGAAAGGCATAGCGCGAATTGGACGCCCAACCTGCGAGGATAATCCCGTAAACACCGAGCGAGCTGATCGCAAAGAGATAGAGAATCCCGACATTGATGTTGGACACCACCACG
>JAFMSA010000860.1 GCA_017353855.1 Alphaproteobacteria bacterium | reverse complement strand
CAGCGCCGCATCGTCCAGAAGGCCGAGCCCGCCCGGACCGGCCAACGGCGCGAAGAAGCGCCGGATTCGCTCGAATTCGCCGAGCCCGTCCTGAGCCATTGGCCACTACATTTCCGCGGCACGCAGGTTGCGCCCGAGCCTGTCGAGTACCCCGTTCGCAAGCCCCGGCTCTTTGCCGGAGAAGAAAGCGTGCGCGAGGCTCGTGTATTCACTGATCGAGACGCGTGGCGGCACGTCGTCGTGACGGGCGAGCTCGTAGGCGCCGGCGCGCAGGATCGCGCGAAGAACCGCGTCGAGCCGCCGCAACGGCCACTCCTCGGTGAGCACCGAGGAAATAACCTGATCGATGTACTCCCTGTCAGCCGCCACGCCGCGGACGATGTCCGAGAAGAGGGCGGGATCGACTTCGCGATATTGCTCGCCATCGATATCGTGGCCAAAGCGGTGTCGGCCAAACTCGCGCAACACCGCTTCGGGATCGACCCCCGGGTTCAGCTCGAGTTGATAAAGCGCCTGCACCGCCGCCAGCCGTGCGACGCTGCGGCGGCTAGCACTCCGCCGGCTGTTGCCCCCGGGTTCACCGGCTCGCGGGCGCTGGGGTGCGGGCGGCTCCATCGGTGTGCTCATCGTCCTCCCCGGCCAGGCGGCGCCTCAGATCCACTAACGCCAGGCAAGCGCGCACCGCTTCGCCGCCCTTGTCTCTGCGCTCTGCCGCCGCGCGGACAAGCGCCTGCGCCTCGTTCTCTACCGTCAGAATCCCATAGCCGATTGCAAGTCCGTCGCGCACCGCCAAATCCTGCAATCCCCGGGCACTCTCTGCACAGATATGGTCGTAATGCGTCGTTTCGCCTCTGATCACACAACCAAGCGCCACAAACCCGTCGAACCGCCGGGTCGCACGCGCGACCATCCCGATTGCTGCAGGGATTTCGAAAGCTCCCGGCACCTCGACGACTTCATGAGTGGCACCGGCCGCTTCCAGCGCCCGCTCTGCCCCCCGCCGCAGCTGCTCGGCGATATGGGCGTAATACGGCGCCTCGACGAGGAGAATATGAGGGGACCGGCTCATTGCTGAGGCTCCGCGCGCGAGCCGAGAAGCTTTTCAACGTAACGCGCGATCATGTCGATCTCAAGGTTCATCCGCTGCCCCTCTGCCGCAGCGCCAAAGTTGGTGCAGCCCAAAGTGTGAGGAATGATGTTCACCCCGAACCGGGTGGGCGAGACCTCGTTCACGGTCAGGCTAACGCCATCGAGCGCAACCGAGCCCTTTGGCGCGATAAAACGTGCCAGCGCCGCCGGTGTCTCGAGGAAGAACCGGACAGATTCGGCCTCGGGCCGCCGCTCGACGATCCGCGCGATGCCGTCGACGTGGCCCGAGACGAGATGCCCGCCCAGCTCGTCACCAAGACGCAGGGATTTTTCCAGATTGACAAGCGTGCCCTCGTGCCAATCGCCGATCGTCGTACATCCCAGCGTCTCGGCCGACGCCTGCACCGAGAACTCGCCGGGCGCCACTGCCACGACCGTGAGGCAGGCCCCGGAACAGGCGATCGAGGCGCCCAGCGGAATTGCGGCGGTGTCGTATGCCGTAGCGATCGTCAGATCGACGAGTTCGCCGCGGTTGAGCCGCCTGACACGGCCGAGATCGGTCACAATGCCCGTGAACATTTCCCCCGTAAGCTACGGCGCAACGACACGATTTGCCAGGGTGTCTTCGTCCGAATGCCGTTGAGCGGCCGGCGTTCGGCGCATACCGGAACTCGCGCAGCTTGAATTGAATTCAATCAGAGCCGCGCAATGCACGCACTATTCACATGATACTGCTGACGACATCGAGAGGACGTGCGGCGCGACAGCGGCGGGAGGTTGGGCAATGGCCTGCACTTTCGAGGAGTCGAGGCATTATGCCAGCACTGGCAGCTGCCTGCCATGACCCAAGCGGAAACAGG
>JAFMSA010000859.1 GCA_017353855.1 Alphaproteobacteria bacterium | reverse complement strand
GTCGGCCTCAAGCAGGTAGCCTGCGATCGCCTTCGCCTTACCGACGATCCTCTCGGTCGCGAGATAAACGGCCGACCCACCGAGTGTCGCCGAGCGCGAGCCGCCGGTGCCTTCGCCGAGCGCTACCTTGTCAGTATCCCCCTGCACATAATTCACCTGGCTGGGATGGATGCCCAGCCGGTCGCAGAGCAGCTGCTTGTAGATTGTCTCGTGGCCCTGGCCCTGCGTGATCGAGCCCGACACCAAGGTGGCAGTGCCGGTGCGGTCGAAGCGTATCTCGGCGGCTTCGAACCCGCCTGCAGCGGCGCGCTCGATCGTGTTGGAGATGCCGAAGCCCCGCAGTTTGCCGCGCCCGCGCGCTTCGAAGCGGCGCTCGTCGAACCCGGCAAAGTCGGCAAGCTCGAGCGCCATCACGAGGCCTTTCTCGAACTCGCCGCAATCGTAGGTAAAGGTAAGGCCCGATTTGAACGGCATTGCCGCGGGCGGGATCATGTTGCGCCGGCGCAGTTCGACCGCGTCGAGGCCAAGCTCGTCCGCGGCGTAATCGACCATTCGCTCAATGACGTACGCCGCCTCGGGACGGCCATTGCCGCGATAGGCCCGCATCGGGTTTGTATTGGTGTAGACGGCGGTCACATCCGCGTGCACTGCTTGCGTGCGATAGACGCCGGCCAGAGTTCCGAGATTGGCGACAAAGGCATTGGAACCTGCCTGGGGATAGGCCCCCACGGCCGCGATCGTACGGACGCGCAGACCGAGAAACCGGCCCTCGGCATCCACCGCGAGCTCCGCCTCGGTGACGTTGTCACGGGCCTGCGCGTCGCCCAGAAAGGCTTCGGCGCGTGTGCTCGTCCATTTGACGGGCCGTCCCGTCAGCTTCGAGGCGAGCAGCACCAGCGCCACCTCGTTATAGATCGCCGATTTCATCCCAAAGCTGCCGCCGATGTCGCCGGCGACAACGCGGAGCTTGCTCTCCGGGATTTTGAGAATCTGCCGCGCCAATTCGGAACGATAGCCGTGCGTGCGCTGCAGGGTCGTATAGATCGTGAAATGGTCGGCGGCGGCGTTGTAATCGCCAATGCAGCCCCGTGGCTCCATCGTGGCCGCAGTGACCCGGTTGATCGTGAACTTGCGGCGGAGGATATGCGCTGCGCCGGCGAAAGCGGCGTCGGTCGCGGCTTTGTCGCCTTCGAGGTGAACAAATGAGATATTGTCGGGGCAATCGTCCCAGACGCGCGGCGCGTCCGGCTTCACTGCTTCGGCGGTCGACACGATCACCGGCAGCGGCTCGTACTCCACCGCGATCAATTCTGCCGCATCGGCCGCTTGATGCGCGCTCTCGGCAACGACAAACGCGATGTAATCGCCCACCCAGCGTGCCCGGTCCTTGACCAGCGCGGGATAGCGCGGCCGATAGGCAGGCGACCCGTCGCGGCGCCTGTTCCCGGAGGCCGTAGGCAGATCGCCCCAACCCGAGGCTTCCCAATCCGCCCCGGTCAGGACGGCGAGCACCCCCGGGGCCGTCCTGGCCGCGCTCGTGTCTATCGACCGGATCCGGGCGTGCGCATGCGGCGAGCGCAAAACCTGCCCGAACGCCATGCGCGGCAACACCATGTCGTCGACATAGCGGCCGCCGCCACGCAACAGCCGGGGGTCCTCGAACCGCGGTACCGGCTGCCCTAACGCAAATTCACCCATTTCTTCCTCCGACCGGTTCGACCGGGTTTGATGATCCTAATCCCTGCTGCCCGCGACCGTGACAGAGGTCCTCTGAATAACCGTGCGGCGAGCGCGTGGGCAGTGGACGTGCGACTCCCCGACACGAGAACCCCGGGCCCGCGGCGATTTCTAACGCGCTCGAAAGAATCAGGCCTTCCTGGCGAACCGAGACGCGAAGCACCGCTCACCGGTCAACTCCGCAGCCTTCCCTCGTGCTTCGCGCCGACCCC
>JAFMSA010000858.1 GCA_017353855.1 Alphaproteobacteria bacterium | reverse complement strand
CAATCGCATTGATGATCGTCTGCGGAGCAGCAATGCAGCCGGCTTGGCCCGAGCCTTTGACGCCCAGCGGGTTCGCGGAAGTCGGCAATTCGGCAAGAGCGATGTCGAAGAACGGTAAGCCGTCGGCTCGCGGCAGCGCGTACTCCAATAGCGTACCACTCAACAGTTGCCCGGAGCTACGGTCATATACCGTATGCTCCAAGAGGGCCTGACCGATGCCCTGGGCAGCACCGCCCTGGACCTGACCTTTGGTGAGCATCGGGTTGATCAGGCGCCCATAGTCGTCGACCGCGGTGTAGCGCTCCAGCGTGACGATCCCGCTCTCCGGGTCGATCTCGACTTCGGCCACGTGGCAACCGTTCGGAAACGTGAATGCGTCCGACTGGCTGAAGACATAGCTGTCGAGGCTAGGCGCCAGGCCTTCGGGAAGGACGCTCGCGGCTTGCGCAAGCGCGAGCAGGTCCATCGCCCGGCTCGTGCCTGGCACGGTAAACCGGCCACCCGAGAACACGACTTCCGCGGGATCGGCCTGAAGCAACACGGCCGCGATCGCGCGTCCCTTCTCGATAACCGCCTGAGCAGCCCTGACCAGCGCCGTGCCGCCTTGATGCATCGAGCGCGCGCCGCCGTGGCCGGCCCCGGTTTTGACGATGCTGGTATCCGCCTGCACCAGACGGAATGTGTCGAGCGGCAAACCCAGCAGCTCCGCGGCGATCTGCGGGTAGCTCGTCTCGTGGCCCTGACCGTTCGATTGGGTGCCGAGGATCAGCGAAATTCGGCCGTCGGGCTCGAAGCGGATTTCCGCCCCTTCATTGGGAGTGCCACGCGCCGTCTCGAGAAAACACCCCACCCCCAGCCCGCGCAGCCGGCCATGCGCAGCCGAAGCGGCGCGCCGTGCTCCGAAGGCCGCATCCCGGGCGCGCCCGAGCGCTTCGTCGAGATTGGCGGCAAAGCGTCCGCAATCGATCGTCATGCCCAACGCACTGCGATAGGGGAATTCGCCGATCAGGTTGCGCCGGCGCAGATCCGCAGGGTCCCGGCCGATCTGCCGAGCGGCGATGTCGACCAGCCGCTCGATCAGGTAATTGGCTTCGGGCTTGCCGGCGCCACGATAGGCATCGATCGGGACAGTATTCGTGAAGGCGCCGCGCACTTCCATGAAGACGGCGGGGATCCTGTAGACGCCGCCCATCGCAGTGGCCGGAGAATTCGTCGAGCTGCCCGGGGCGTTCGACGATAGATAGGCGCCGAGGTCCGCCACAGTCGACACTTCGAGGGCAAGGAACCGGCCGTTCTCGTCGAGCGCCAGACGGCCCCTCGTTTGATTGTCACGGCCTTGCGTGCCGCCGACGAATTCCTCGGTCCGCTCGCTTGCCCATTTGACGGTGCGGCCGAGCCGCCGGGCGGCCCACAGCACGAGCACCCATTCGGGATAAAGAAAGTTCTTCATCCCGAAACCGCCGCCGACATCAGGCGCGGTCAGCTTGATGCGCTCGGGAGGCACATGAAAGACCGAGCGGGCGAGCTGGTTGCGGATGCCGTGTAGACCCTGACCGGTGAGCAGCAGGCGGAAGCAGCCGCTCGCCGGATCGTACCTGCCGATCGCGGCGCGCGGCTCGATCGGCGACGGGACGACGCGGTTGTTGACGAGCCCGATCTCAACGATATGCGCCGCCTTCTCAAACGCAGCGTGGACTGCGTCCGGGTCGCCTCTCTCAAAGCGGTAACAGAGGTTTCCCGGCGCTTCGTCCCAAATCGCCGGCGCGCCCGGCAGCAACGCTGCGCGAGCATCGACAGTGGCCGTCAGCGGCCGGTATTCGATCGCGATCAGTTCCGCGGCATCGCGCGCCAGATCGCAGCTTTCCGCGACGACCAGCGCCACCGGATCGCCGACGTGGCGCGCCCGCTCGCGTACAAGCGCGTATCGCGGCGGGACGATCATCGGGTCGA
>JAFMSA010000272.1 GCA_017353855.1 Alphaproteobacteria bacterium | reverse complement strand
TTCGACGACCGGCAGCGGAATCAGCTCGTCGCGGCGGTGCCACTGCTGGGCGTGCGGCGCAATCTCCCTGCAGGCAAAGCGGCGCACTTCCTCGCGGATCATCTCCAGGCTCGCATCGCCGACCCCCAAGGCCCCGAGGCCGGCTTCGCCGCCTGCCGCGAGCCGCGAGCCGAGCCTCATCCTCGCCGCCGCGAGGCCGGCCGAGAGCGCACCGGCGTCGGCCGCACGCAGCGGCGCAATTTCGTGATCGGCAAGGCCGAGCTCCTGCGGCCGCGCGAACTCGCCCTGGGACATCGCGATACCGCCGGCGAGCTGGGCGAGATATTCGCCAAAAGCGATCTCGAGGGTGAGCCCTTCGAGCTCGCCGAGCGCGCCGCCCTGATCGAGCTGCACCGCCCAGTTGCGAATTTGCCGCAGGGCCTCGACATAGGTTGCCATCCACGCGAAGGCGTGAGCGGCAAGCTGCTCGGTCGTGACGCGTTCCGGCTCGACTGCGCCCTCTGGCGCCACCCGCGCGATCAGACGCCTGTGCGCCGCCGCGAGAAAGGTTTCGGCGGCACCGAGCGCCCGTCCGGTCGCGGCCAGCAGCTCTTTACGCTGCGTCGTCACGAGCCCCGAGGCGAAGCGCGATCAGTCTCTCGGCAATTGATCGTGGAAAGGCAGAACGGTGCTCGCCATCGGATCGCTGGCATGCATCGCACCCGAACGGGTCATCGACAGCGCGGCGATGTCGTCCGAAACCCCGTTGAGGTTCTGGGTGTCGCTCGCGCGTTCCGGCGCACCGATAACGTCGCAGCCGACCGCGGCGGTAAGCGCCAGCGCGAGGAGGCCGAAGCGGATAGAAATCATCAATCTCTCCGATCAAGAAATATGCTCTACACAACTAGTGATGCTGCCGGAGCCGGCAGAATGCCGACGCACACCCTTTTCGCAGGACCGGCTCGCGCCGGCTTATCCGTTCGAGGATATGCTTTGTCATGGCCGTTCATCCCCGAGCAACAAACAAACGCGCCACGCGGGTCGTTCGATCCGGACGGCAGGATGCGCGCGAATCGAATTGACGGCAACCGCGTGGCGGATTAGATGAGCATCCGTGGCTCCTATCGCGAAACATGGTCCCTTAGGCGGGCGAATTACGATCCCGAGCCCCATGAGGGTTCGGGTTCGATCAATTCGCGCCATTCCTGCCGAGGACCATGATCATGCCGCTGCGCGCCGCGAGCGTCACTGACGACGAGCTTTTCCACACTGCCTGCTTTTCCGTCCATGCGCACGCCGAGCCGGGCGTCATGCCGCGCATTCTCGAGCTCTTCGCCAAGCGCGGCCTCGTGCCTTCCGCCTGGCACAGTGCCACTTCGGGACCCGATCACAGCGAGCTTGCGATCGACATTCAGATACGCGGCCTCGGCCGCGACGCGATGGACTACATTGCCGCCTGTCTGCGTCAGATCACCTGTGTCGAGGTGGTGTTGACCTCGCGGAAGTCCTAACATCGGGTTTGGCACCTGCGATGTCGTTTCGAGACCGCATCCGCGCATGCAACAACTACGATCCCGGGCGGGTCGTGCCACTGCTTGCCGGGAATGATCGAGTGGGCCTGGTGCGGCGTGACAACGCCGACATACTGCGGCGATTTCCCGACGTGTTCGGCGTCGCGGACACAGAGGTCAGGCTGCGCGCGCAGGGCGACGTCGACACGGTGAGCCGGGCCGTCGAAACAGTGGTCGATGCCCTCCTCGCCGAAAACCGCATTCCGAAATGGCGCAACGAGACCTTCGACGTCGCCCCGCGCTGGGGCGCGCCGCCGGTCTTTCGCCTGGATCGCGGGGCCGTTCCGTTTTTCGGCACGCGCGCTTACGGGGTGCACCTGAACGGTTATCGTCGGGGCGGGAAGGTTCTTCACCTATGGGTGGGGCGGCGAGCCCCGGACAAGAAGGTGGCGCCCGACAAGCTCGACAATCTGGTCGCCGGCGGGGTCGGCAACGGGCATGGCCTCGCCGAGACCCTCCTGAAGGAGGGCGAGGAGGAAGCCTCCATCCCGACGAGCGTTGCCAGACGCGCCATTCCCGTCGGCGCCGTCTCGTACCGAATGGAAACGGGCCTGGGGATCCGCGATGACGTGCTGTTCGTGTATGACCTCGAGATGCCCGCCGATTTCGTGCCGCAAAACCGCGACGGGGAGATCGTCGGTTTTGAGCTGACGATGGCCTCGGCGGTGCTCGACCGTGTGCGCACGACCGACGACTTTAAATTCAACGTAAATCTGGTGATCATGGATTTCGCGTTGCGCCACGGGTTGTTGCGGCCGGACGACCCGGAATATCTCGACGTCGCAACCGGCCTTCACCGGGCTCTCGACTGAACTGGCTCACCCGGCGCCTGCCGGAGGCGGGGCGTTCTCCATCGCCGCTGCGATAATTTGGCCCGGCGTCATCCCCCGCTGCCGCATCGCCCTTACTGTCAGCGCGCTGTCGCGCTTGGACAGCCGTCTTCCGGACGTGTCGGTCAGCAAGGGGTGGTGCCGGTAACCGGGTGTTGCCAGGCCGAGCAGAGCCTGCAGCACGCGATGGATATGGGTCGCCGGCGCCAGATCCGCACCACGCGTCACGAGCGTCACGCCTTGCAGCGCATCGTCCACGCTGACGGCAAGATGGTAACTCGCGGGAACCTCTTTGCGCGCCAGGACCACGTCCTCGAGCAGAGCCCGCTCGAGATGCACGAGGTGACCGTCCTCCAGCCAGTCGAGCGCTCCGGTCAATTCGACGGCGCGGGTGGCATCCAGACGCAACGCGTAATCGAGGCCCGAGCGCCGCTTTCCGGCAATCGCCGCGGGGTCCAGCCTGCGGCAGGTACCGGGATAAGGCGGCCCCGCCGGTCCGTGCGGGGCACCGCCGGAGCGGGCGATCTCGGCCTCTATCTCGCGCCGCGTGCAGAAGCAGGGGTAGAGCACGTCCAATTCCGCGAGCCGATCGAGCGCGGCCCGGTAGTCGTCGAAATGCTCGGACTGCTTGCGCACCGCGCCATCCCAGGTGAGCCCGAGCCAGGCGAGGTCCTCCAGGATTGCCGCGCCGTACGCGTCGCGACAGCGGGTCCGGTCGATGTCTTCGAGCCGCAGCAGGAAACGGCCCCCGTCGCGCCGCGCCGCCCGCCACGCCTCAAGTGCCGAGCGGACGTGACCCAGATGAAGATAGCCGGTCGGGCTTGGCGCGAACCGGGTCACGAGGGCCGGCGGCGCCGCGGATGACAGGGGAACCCGGCCTGGGCTAGCCTGCGGCGCCACACCCGTCATGCGAGAGACCACGCCGATGATGCCTTCTCTGTCCGGACCGTCCTGCCCGCCGGCCGCCGGCGGCAAGCCGCGCCGCCTCGTCATCTTGCTGCACGGGCTGGGAGCGGACGGCAATGATCTGATCGGGCTTGTGCCTTATTGGGCCCGGCGGGTGCCGAATGCCGAGTTCGTTTCGCCGAACGCGCCGTTCCCGTGTGACATGGCGCCCTACGGATACCAATGGTACAGCTCGCAGGACCGCAGCCGCGAAGCGGCCCTCGCCGGGGTGCGCGCGGCAGCGCCGATCCTCGACGCGTTTATCGACGGATGTCTGGCGGCACGAGGGCTCGAGGATCGCGACCTGGCCCTGGTGGGCTTCTCGCAGGGGACCGCGATGTCGCTCTTTGTCGGGCTCAGGCGCGAGCGGCCGCTGGCCGGAATCGTAGGCTTCTCGGGCAGGCTGATAGCCCCCGAGCTTCTGGCGAGCGAGTTGCGCTCGCGGCCGCGCACGCTCCTCGTTCACGGCACCGAGGATCCTGTCATTCCGTACACCTCGCTCGCAGATGCGCAAGCCGGGCTGACGAACGCCGGCGTTCCGGTCGAGACCGTCACCTGCCCGGGGACGGGGCACGCGATCGATGCCGAAGGGCTGCGAAGCGGAGGGCTGTTCCTCGGGGACGTGCTCACCCGGGCTGACCCTTGAGTGTTCCACTGCCCGCGACAAGAGGCTCGATGACGCCGAGCATCTTCGGAGAATCCCATTCCGCGCCGCCTTCCACGCGGCCGAGGACTTTGCCGTCGCGGTCGATGAGGAGGCTCGTCGGGAGCCCGTGGACATCGAAGGCATGCCCGACGGCGTTTTTTCCATCGAGATATGCCTTGATTGATGTGAGCCCGAGCTTGGCCAGGAAAGGTTCGACGACCTTGCTGCCGCCGCGATCCTCGGATACTGCGAGGATGGCGATCCGGTCGCCGAAGCGCGACTGGAGGCGCGCGAGTGACGGCATCTCGCGCCGGCAAGGCTGGCACCAGGTGGCCCAGAGGTTGACGATGACCGGTTTTCCGCGGAAATCGGAGAGATCGACGGTTTTCCCGGAGAGGTCGGCCAAGGAGACCGACGGCGCCGGATACGGCTCGGGGGCCGGGACGAACTCGCCGAGTTTGCCGCCGGCCGGCGCCACGCCGGCGTCCTGCGCCGCAGGGCCTGCACCGGGCAAGACAACGAGGAGAAGCAGTGCCGCAGCAGAGACCCAGTTCATGATCCCTCACCTCGCAGACGCGGCGGGCCGCAGACGGTGGCGATGAGCGGCAAGCCGCCCGGCAATACGCCAACCTCGCTATGGGGCGGCCGCTTTACCGGCGGCCCGGCGGAGATAATGCACCGCATTAATGCCTCGATCGATGTCGACAGGCGCCTCTATGCCGAGGACATTGCCGGCTCGAAGGCGCACTGCGCGATGCTTGTCGCGCAAAACATTCTGTCGCCCCAAGATGGCGCCGCGATCGGCGCGGGTCTAGATCAAATCAAGTCCGAGATCGACAGTGGCCGGTTTGCCTTCAGCGCTGAGCGTGAAGACATCCATATGAACATCGAGGGCCGGCTTGCCGAGCTGATCGGGCCGGTTGCAGGGCGCCTCCACACCGCCCGCTCGCGCAATGACCAGGTTGCGACCGATTTTCGGATGTGGCTGCGCAGCGCGATCGATCGTCTCGACGCGGCGATGCGCGATTTGCAGGCGGCGCTGATCGACCGTGCCGAGGCCGAAGCTGCCACGGTCATGCCCGGCTACACGCATCTGCAGATCGCGCAGCCGGTCACGCTGGGCCATCACCTGCTGGCCTATGTCGAGATGCTCGGCAGAGATCGCGGCAGATTGGCCGACGGCCGGCGCCGGCTCAACGAGTCGCCGCTTGGGGCGGCGGCGCTCGCCGGCACCTCGTTTCCGATCGATCGCCACAGGACGGCCGCCGCTCTCGGCTTCGATCGGCCGGCCGCGAACTCGCTCGACGCCGTTTCGGATCGGGATTTCGCGATCGAATTCGTCGCGGCGGCGGCGATTGCCGGCACCCATCTCTCACGTTTCGCCGAGGAGGTGGTGATCTGGTGCAGCGGCGAGTTCGGCTTTATCGCGCTCAGCGACGCGTTCACGACCGGCAGTTCGATCATGCCGCAAAAGCGCAACCCCGACGCCGCCGAACTGGTGCGGGCCAAGACCGGCCGGCTGAACGGATCGGTGGTCGCGCTGCTGACGATAATGAAGGGCCTGCCGCTGGCCTATGGCAAGGATATGCAGGAGGACAAGGTTCCGGTCTTCGAAGCCGTCGATGCGCTCGAGCTCGCTCTGGCAGCGTCAGCCGGAATGGTCCGCGACATGCGGCCCGACCGTGAGCGCATGCATGCTGCCGCCGAGAGCGGTTTTGCGACTGCAACCGACCTGGCCGATTGGCTGGTGCGGGTCGCCGGCCTGCCGTTCCGCCGCGCCCACCATGCGACGGGAAAGATCGTCAAGCGGGCCGAAGAGCTGGACTGCAGTCTGGGGATGCTGCCGCTGGCGGAGTTGCAGGCCATTGAACCGTCGATCACTTCGGATGTGTACGACCTGCTCGGTGCGGACCATTCGGTCGCCAGCCGGACGAGCTTCGGCGGGACAGCTCCGGACCGCGTGCGCGCCGCGGCGCAAGAGGCAAGGAAAAGGTTTCTGGGATGAGAGCAACGCCCGCTGCCCCGTCTCCGCATTCCGCTGCCGCAGCGTGGAATGGCGGCCGCGCGATGGCGCTTGTGCGCTGCGTGCGGCCGGTCGCCCGCGGCGGGCCCGGCGAATGCCCGCACCTCGCCCCGCAAGAGCGGGCAGAGGC
>JAFMSA010000271.1 GCA_017353855.1 Alphaproteobacteria bacterium | reverse complement strand
CGGCCGCTGCATGGCACGGCACACCTGAGCCGTTCCGCGAATTTCTAACGCGCGAGCCGCTCCGCCCGAACGCCGAAACCGGCCTGGGAGACATGATTCGCGAGAAGCGGGTTATCCATCTGACCGATGTTCTGGAGCGGAATAGCTTTCGCCTACGCGATCCACTGAGTGTCGCTTCAGTCGAACTGGCCGGGATCCGCACTTTGATGGCGGTTCCATTGATCAAGGATGGCGCACTGCTGGGCGCCTTTGTCGTTTATCGCCAGGAGGTGCGGCCGTTCTCCGAGAAGCAGATCTCTCTGGTGCAGAACTTCGCCGCGCAAGCGGTCATCGCGATGGAGAACGCGCGGCTGTTGGGCGAGCTGCGCGCACGCACGGCCGATCTCGGGCGATCGGTCGATGAGCTGAAGATGCTCAGCGAGGTCGGACAGGCGATCAGCTCGACGCTCGATTTGCGGGCGGTCCTATCAACGATTCTGACACGCTCGGTCGGCCTGACCGGAGCCGATGCCGGGGCGATTTTCCGCTACAGCCAGGCCGGGCGCGCCTTCCGGCTCGTCGAGGCGGTGGGCTGGGATGAAGCGCTCTCGCGCGCGGTGCGCCAGCTGAACGTAGCGGAAGCAGAGACCGCGCTGGGTGAGGCGGCGGCGCACCAAGCCCCGTTCCAAATACCCGATCTCATCAACCGGCCGAGCGCACCGCTGCGTGACGCTGCCGTGGCCACCGGCTTGCGAAGTGTGCTGATCGTGCCGCTCGTCGGCCCGCAGCGCCTCCTGGGGGCATTGGTCTTGCAGCGGCGCGCCACCGGCGAGTTTCCGTCGGAGACGGTGCGGCTGATGCAGACGCTCGCGAGCCAGTCGGTATTGGCGATCCAGAATGCGCGGCTGTTCCGTGAGATCGCCGACAAGAGCGAGCAGTTGGCGCTCGCCAGTCAGCACAAGTCGCAATTCCTTGCCAATATGAGCCATGAACTGCGCACGCCACTGAACGCGATCCTCGGTTACGCCGAATTGCTCGTCGACGGCATCTATGGTGTCCTGCCGGAGCGGCCGCAAGGCGTGCTTAAGCGCATCCAGAACAATGGCAGGCACCTGCTGGCGCTCATCAATGACGTGCTTGATCTGGCCAAGATCGAGGCCGGCCAGTTGACCCTGGCCCTCGAGGATTACAGCCTGCCGGAGGTCGTAAAGTCGGTCGTCACCGCGACCGAGCCGCTCGCCACCTCGAAGGGCTTGAAGTTCACGGCCGTTGTGCAGAGCGACATGCCGACCGCGCATGGCGATGCCCGCCGGGTCTCTCAAGTGCTCCTAAATCTCGTGGGCAATGCGATCAAATTCACCGACGAAGGCGAAGTCGAGATCCGCGGTACCGCGGAGAACGGCCAGTTCGCACTCACTGTGCGCGATACCGGGCCCGGCATCGCCGAGTCGGATCGGGAGCGCATCTTCGGCGAGTTCCAGCAGATCGACAACACCAATACCCGCAAGAAGGGCGGCACCGGGCTGGGTTTGGCGATCTCGAAGCGCATGGTCGAGATGCAGGGCGGGGCGATTTCCGTCGAATCCATTCTCGGGCAGGGCTCGACCTTCCGGTTGGTGCTGCCGGTCCATGTCGATGAAGTGCTGGAGGAGGCGGTCTGATGAGCAATCGCATCCTCGTCATCGAGGACAATGAAGACAACCGCCAGATCATCCGAGATCTGCTCAACAGCCTCGGCTACGAGCTGATCGAGGCGGTAGACGGGGAGCAGGGGGTGGCCATGGCGCAAAGCCATCGGCCGGACCTGATCCTAATGGACATCCAATTGCCGGAAATGGACGGCTACGAGGCGACCCGCCGGATCCGCGCGGTTCCCGAGCTGAAAGCAGTGCCGGTCATAGCCGTCACCTCCTATGCACTCTCAGGAGACGAAGCCAAAGCCCGCGACGCGGGCTGCGACGGCTATGTCGCCAAGCCATTCAGCCCGCGCGAGTTGTTGGCCAAGATCCGCGAGTTCCTGGCGGATGCAGGGTGAATTGCGATGCGCGACCCGGCCCTCATCCTTGTCGTCGATGACGTCGCGGACAACCTCGAGATCCTGCAGATGCGCCTCGAAAGCCAGGGCTATGAGGTAGCGACGTCCGGGGACGGCGTAGAGGCTCTCGAAAAAATTCACGAGCTGCTGCCCGACCTCGTGCTCCTCGACATCATGATGCCAAAGATGGACGGAATCGAAGCCGTCAAGAGATTGAAGGCCGATACTTCGGTGCCGTTCATCCCAGTGATCCTCGTCACCGCCCGTGCCGATGCGAAGGATGTCATCGCGGGACTCGAAGCCGGCGGCGACGATTACCTGACCAAACCCGTCGATCATGCCGCACTTTCGGCGCGTGTGCGCTCAATGCTGCGAATTAAGGCACTGCACGACACCGTGCAGGGACAGGCGCAACGGCTCGAGGAGCAGGCGGCCGAGCTCGCTGAATGGAACAAAACCCTTGAGGATCGGGTCGCCGCGCAGCTTGGCGAGATCGAACGCATCAGTCGGCTAAAGCAGTTTCTCGCGCCGCAGATCGCGGAGACGATAACGTCTGCCGGCGGCGAAGCGGTTCTCGACATTCATCGGCGCGACGTCGTCGCGCTGTTCTGCGATATGCGCGGATTTACCGCGTTCTCCGAAACGGCTGAGCCGGAGGACGTCATCGTGGTCCTGCGCGAATATCACACGGCGCTGGGACCGCTGATTCATCGGTACGAAGGGACGCTCGATCGCTTCACCGGCGACGGCCTGATCGTCATCTTCAACGATCCGGTGCCGTGTCCGGACGCCGCCTACCGCGCCGTTCGCCTCGCCGTGCATATGCGAGACACCGTCGCCTCGCTTGCCCGATCATGGTCGTCTCGCGGGTACGAGTTAGGCTTTGGCGTTGGCATTGCGCAAGGGCACGCTACCCTCGGCCCGATCGGTTTCGAGGGCCGGTTCGACTACACAGCCATCGGCACCGTAATCAATGTTGCCGCCCGGCTCTGCGCCGAGGCCAAAGACGGCCAAATCCTGATCACGCAACGCGTCGGTGCAGCCGTTGACAGCCTCACTGAGCTCGAGCCGCTTGGCGAAGTCTCCCTGAAGGGCCTCACTCGACCGATCGCAGTACTTAATGTGCTTCGTCTTCGAAAGAGCCGCTAGCTATAGCTTAGCCAGCGTTCATCAAACCCCACTCACGTAGCTCTGCACCTTTGTCTTTCAGTAATACAGGTCGCGCGATTTGCTGGAATTCCTTGGGACGTCCCTCCGCTCAAACGCGATTGATACAATTAGCTAAGACTGGGCCACTTCCACGGGGGCACCTATGGTGATTTATCATGCACGCAATGCTTGTGGCCATTCTTAGTACGCGGCCAATGATGGTTTTGCTGCCCAATGGGCACTCAAAAGGACTATCAGTCGTGCTAGCCGAGGGTCGGCTTACCGAGTTCGTGCCGAAGCATGCGTGTGACCGTCTCCCATCGCCCTAAACCTGTCGTCCGTTGTGCCGGGAGTAGTAGCCTTGTTAATAGGGGGATGACGTGAGGAAAGGGCAGGGGAGTGCTACCGCGGGCGCCCCGCCGCCGGCACGGCGGTCGCCGGTGCGCCGGAGGGCGCCGCGAAGCGGGCGGCGAACCTGTTATCCGCGCAGCCGCCCGGCCCGGAGACCCCTGACATGCCGACCGGGGAAGCGGAACTCGCAGAGTCACGCGCTGCGGTGAGCGGCGCCGCGTTGCTGGAGAACTGGTCGCCGCGCTGCCTTTCTGTCGCAAAACGCTAAATTTGCTGAGCGAGGGACACGCGTCCCGATAACTCTCGATGTAATGGTAGAAACCAACAGCATCAATGTCAATGGCTCCGGAAATAATATAAACGACCTTATTTGGTCGACTTATAAAAACCGAGCCTCTCAACTGCGCGATTTGAGTGTCAGATGTTCCTGCAGTCAGACGGCATGATGGTTGGCTGAAGAGGAAGGCCGGTTGATTTTCGCATGCCAATTGGGTCGGTGATTGCCGAGGATATTGGTGAGGTGAGGCCTCTGTAATGCGGATCCCGATGATGCCGGCCAGGACCGGTCGGCTCGGGAGCGCGCTTCAGGCAGCCCGTCGTCGGCGCGACGAGCGTCGGATCAGCAAGGATGCGATCGTGAGCGGGTTGTTGGCGGGCACGGCGGCGGTTAGCGGCGCGCTAAATGCGCCCGCCTTTTTGGGCGAGTCGCGTCGCGGGCATGCGGCATCGGTTGCGTCAAAAACATGACAGTCGCCGCATTCGATTGATTGCGCTCTCTTCCTCGGGAAAATAGGCGCGAAGGAATTTGGCGACCATCCCAATTGGTAACGACGGCTCCGTGGCGCTGCTGACGAGATCCAATCGGCGGGACTTGCTGAGCTATCCCGCTTTAATCGGTCTGGGTGCGAGTGTGCTGGCTGCCCGCACCGGCGCATGGCCCTTCCCGCCGTCCCAGGCCGCCGGCTGCTCGGCCGCTGCCAGGGGTGTCGACCCGACTTGCCGCTCGACTGACGTACAAGCCGCAGACCTTCCCAATCGATCGGCATCCCGACGCCGAGCGCGGCGCAGGTAATGGCTGAACCAGCAACCCGCAGTGCCCGCGTACAGGCGGGCCACCCTTTTGCCCATCCATGCCTCGGCGATCAATGCGTCCTGCCCTCGAGCGAGCGAGCTGATTGGCCCGGACCAACGGACGTGACGCGTTTATTGGGGGCGGCAGCTCAGGAATTTCGGCAACCGCCGCCTCCGGTCTGGCGATACAAGGATGCCACCTGCGAGCTAGATCTGTACTTGTACCTCGACCTTCACAGCAATCAGATGCGGACACCGCACTACGCAGTAAAGGGGGATAGCGGCGATGCGCTGAGGCATCAGAATTGGAAATCTCTGCGCGTTCGGAGCAGCTCGCTATAGCTAACGCCAAGCCACATATGCCCCATCTCCTGCTTGTTGATGATGACGATCTTTTCCGGGAGTCGCTCAGCCTCAATCTGATCGATGAAGGATATGAGGTCACCGGTTTTGACAACGGTCGGGACGTACTCGCCTATCTGAGCAGCGGTAGCGCCGACGTCATGCTATTGGACTGGCGGATGCCGGACCTCTCCGGCATCGACGTGCTGCAACAAATGCGCGGTTCCGGTATCAGAATCCCAGTGATCTTTCTCACAGCCCTTTCTGACGATATCTACGAGGAGGCGGCACTGGAAAGAGGCGCCGTCGATTTTATCGACAAATCGCGCCGCTTGCCGATTTTGTTAAAGCGGCTGCAACTGATTGCGGGAAGGGGAGGGACGGCCTGCCGAGCCTAACCGGAATTCTTGATAGCTGCGGTTGACACAAGGCGGGCATTGTGGGCAGGTCAATCTGACGTTGAGGGAATTCGAGATCGTGACCTGTAGGCCGAGAAGGCAAACAGAACGTCGGCTACCGCGAGATCTACGATCCCGTCCGCGGCAGAGATTTTGCCGCGGACGCGGGCCGTATCGCGCCAATATACGTAGCTTCATCAGGCGTATGCGGAAGAAGTTGCGCGAGATCGATCCCGATTTCAACCACATCAACAATCGCGCCAGTTTGGGGTACTGCTGGACTACGCAGAAGTGATGTGCAACCGCTATAGCCTGAGCGCCATCGCTGAAGACAAAACAGGACGCTCGCGATCTTTTTTCCTGACTGATCCTGCGTTTTTCGATTTCGGTACGCCCTACCTCACGAACCGGTTCACCGGACGCCCGCCGAAAGAGGAGCCGCTGAACCACTTCATGCCGCTCATCGAGTTCGCCTTCGAGTAGGGCAGTGAGCACGATGAACCCCGGCCTTGTCCTATCTCGCGGAGATGCAGCGGCTGACCCTCGAGGCTATTGTACCCTCAAGAGCAGAGCCTGTGTCTGCGCGCAGATCCTGTTCGTTCTGGACGATCTCGTCCCTGCGCTCTTTGGTCATCCGTTGTTGAGCCATTAATGTGCCGGGAAAAGCGAGTGGTAACCCGGAAGCAACCGCCCCGCACACATAAGGGTCGACAGTCCGCTGCCATAATCGAGGCAGCGCTGCGATCCGATATCCCTTTACCCCCGCCTGCGATATCGGCCCCTACTCGGTGGCTCGGCGTACCGCGGCG
>JAFMSA010000857.1 GCA_017353855.1 Alphaproteobacteria bacterium | reverse complement strand
ACCGAGGCGGGCGGCACAACCGGGATCCGGCTGGTCTCCGGCATCACCGCGCCGGTCGCGGTAAGTCGCGAGGCCTATGAGCCGGAACTCGACGCGCTTGGCATCGATTTTGGGCTGGCGAGATTGCTGGCGACGAGCGAGGGTGATCTGTTTGGTCGCGGCCTGGTGGCTGACCTCGTCCGCATCGACCGACAGATCACCGGCATTGCCCGGCACCGCATGCGTTCGGGCGACAAACCACGCAACAGCGCCCGCTATCGCCGCCTCGTGACCCGGGTGCGCGGCATGCTGCGCAGCCGCATCAACGCAGCGTTGAACCGCCTCGTTGCGGTCCGCAAGCCTGCCGTCTTGCGCATCGAGCGCCCGCTCGCCGCACCTGTCGCGGCGCATGAACCGTCCCGTCACAAATTGCGGGCGCGCCGTTTTCAAGGCGACACTCGCCGATCTCGAAGAGCGCTTCGGCATCCTCGCCGATCAGATGCCTTCGCCTTCGAGCCAGCAATGCTCGAAGTGCGGTTATATCGACCGCGCCAATCGCCGGTCACAGTCTGAATTCGTGTGCCGCTTCTGCGGACACCGAAAGCACGCCGACGTCGATGCGGCCTGCACCGTGAAAGGCAGACGTTCTGCCGGATTGGGTGACAGGTTCCTGACCAAGGGTGCAATCCTCGCAGAACTGACCGGTCGGTTCTGCGAGAGATTTCCACAGCCGCAGGGAGCAGCTGCCGACCCTCGCTTCGCCGATCAGCATTTCGCCGGATGGGCGGCCGCGGCGAGGAATGCGCTGATGACGCAAGATCTGGTGGCTTGTGCTCAAAAGCAATAAATCCCTTTCCCGAACACGCGAGCTTTAGCGGGGCTATCGATTAAGCAGCCACAGGATTACTGACAGGATCGCGCTGATGAGCAGGCATGTGGCGATCGGGAAATAGAAGTGGAAGCCTCCGCGTTCGATGACGATGTCGCCCGGCAGCCGCCCGAGCCCGATTTTACCGAGCCACGGCCACAACAGCCCGAAAACAACGAGCAAAACCCCCAGGGCGATAAGCCAGCGTCCAATCATCCGCGCGAGACCGCGCAAAGGCCCGATATGAACAGAAACGGTCGGCTCAGCTGGATTATGCACTCGGAGCTTTGGGGGATGAAGCGCGTCAAAGGTGGCCCGTTTCGCCCGCGGGCTGACGCGGCACCAGACCAACGGGCTCAGGCCGCGGCGGTCGGCCTCGGCCAACCGCCGCCCCGAGCCGGGCTCGGCCAAGGCGCACTGGAGCGTGAGCGCATTGATGTACACCAGTCACGAGAGGAGCAGGTGCAACGCCAGCACCGAAACCTCCTGATGCCGATTGCCCGCCACCAACCAGTCTGCACGCACAGGCCGTCTGACGGGCAACGCCATAAAAACGGGCAGGATAGTGCGGTAAGAGCAGGACAAGATCGGGAACATTAACCGCCTCAGCTCTCGGCTGCAGGGGCCCGGTTCGATTTGACGATCTCAGAGCCGGAGCGAATGCAATTGCGGCGAGCCGTTTCCGGCGATGGCCAAGCGAGGTCACGCCGATGCTGATCAGGTCGTCGACCGTCAACTCCGGCAACGCTTTGCTATCGAGTTGACCGGACGGCGGGCGCGCATTGTTCGAGCCCCAGCCCGCGCAACGAGCCGCAACGTCCATACGGTGATCCCCGGCTCGACGGCGCGGCGCTTCCTCGAGAACGAGCATAATCCTCCGCCCTTCGACTTTCGACTCGCCGGCGGCAGCGCCGAAGTAACCGCTGTGTCCGGTGTCCAAGGTTCACGCCCCTGAGTGACTGCTTTCAACCTTCGGGCACAAATTTCGGGTATCGGGGATGTCGTATTGCCACCGACACAGGCCGTCACTTCGCGCGCACGACGAGGCCGGTTAAGGTATGACGGGCCGTTCAGGCCCGTCCCGGCCGCGCGTCCGCTGTCAGTTGGGTGA
>JAFMSA010000856.1 GCA_017353855.1 Alphaproteobacteria bacterium | reverse complement strand
TCGATTGGGGGGCGCGCGATCGCATCGTGAACTGGGCGGCAGCGACCCGGTCGCCTCGGGCATTCAGCATGCGACACCAATGCGCATCGGCTTCGGTGAACGGCTCGATCATGCGCTCGGAGGCCTCAATGGCGATCCGGTCCGCCTTCTCCTCAATGCGCCGCGCTCTGCTGTTGCGCGAGGCGCCTCCCTCAGGCAGGCTGCGGCAGCCGGAGCTGGCAGTCGTACCGGATGGGAGGCGACGACACAGCAGCAGGCCCGCTGCGGGCTCGAAGCGCGCTCCGCGGAATAGAGAGGACGGCGCCTTCGGTTACAGCCGCGCCGCACACGGCGGCCGATTCCGCATCAGGCTCTCCCGGCAATCCGCTCACTTCGTCATCGATCCGTCGACGATCCCGCTTATGATCCCCAAACGGTTCACGCCGTTCCCCCCTTCGAGGGCGCCGATGCGATCGTATAGCGATCAAAATTTCTGGCAGTGTCCGCTCGCCGATCTCGAGCGGCAGCTCGGCTCCGGTCGCCATGGCCTCACCACAGCCGAAGCCGTCGTGCGGCGCGCCCGTTACGGCCCCAACATGCTTGAAGAGCGACGACGGCTGTCGCTGCCGTTGAAGTTCCTGGGCCGGTTCCGAAACCCGCTCGTGTTGATATTGCTAGTCGCGAGCCTGATCGCCGCGCTGACTGGAGACGTTGCGAGTTTCGTCATCATCGCGACGATCGTGCTGATCAGCGCGTCGCTCGACACCATCCAGGAATATAGGGCCGAGCAAGCGGCCGAGCGGCTCAGGGTGGAGGTCGCGCTCAAGGAGCAGGTCCTCCGCGACGGACGACAAGTGACGCTCCCAGGGAGCGAACTCGTGCCCGGAGACGTCGTGCTTCTGGCCGCAGGGGACCTGGTGCCGGCCGATGGGCGTCTCATCGACGCGCGTGACTTCTTTGTCAACGAGGCCTTGTTGACCGGCGAATCCTACCCGGCCGAGAAGCGAGCGTGCGAGGAAGGCGTCGACAGTCCGGAGATTACCGCAGCGAGCAATGCGGCTTTCATGGGCAGCTCGGTGATGAACGGGGCGGCGCGGCTCCTCGTCTGCCACACCGGCCGGACGACCCAGCTCGGCCAGATCAGCAGCGCGCTGCGGGGGCTTGCACCGCCCTCGGCGCTCGATCAAGGCACCCGCCGGTTCGGACTGCTGATCGTCCGACTTACCGAAATCCTGGTGCTGTTCGTACTGCTGGTCAATCTGCTGTTCCATCGGCCCTGGCTCGAAAGCTTTCTGTTTGCGGTCGCCCTCGCGGTCGGGCTTACTCCCGAGCTTCTGCCGATGATCGTCTCGGTCACGCTCGCGCGCGGCGCCCTGCGCATGGCGGGGGCACACGTCATCGTCAAGCGGCTCGCCGCGATCCATGACCTCGGCAGCATGGACATATTGTGTACGGACAAGACCGGCACGCTGACCGAGGCCAGGATCACGCTGGCGCAGAGCGTCGCGCTCTCCGGCGCGGCGAGCGAACGGGTGCTCGACCTTGCCTGGCTCAACAGCCATTTCCAGGCCGGCCTGCACAACCCGCTCGATGCGGCGATCATCGAACACGGCCCGCTGCGCGAGGAAGGCTGGACCAAGCTCGACGAGGTTCCGTTCGATTTTCAGCGGCGCCGCGTTTCGGTGCTGGTCGAGCGCGCCGGGTCTCGCCTGCTGATCACCAAGGGTGCGCCGGAAGACATCCTGCGCGTCGCGGACTTATACGAACTCCCTGGGGAACCGGAGCCGCGGCCGCTCGATCAAGCAGCGCGGGCGCGGGCGGCAGCGCTTTTCGAAACGCTCGGCAATGACGGGTTCCGGGCGCTCGGGGTTGCCTGGCGCGCGTTTGACCCCGACCGGGATGCGGCGAAGGTCGCCGACGAATGCGATCTCGTCTTGGCCGGCTTTGTCGCTTTTGTCGATCCGCCGAAAGAAGGCGCGGGCA
>JAFMSA010000270.1 GCA_017353855.1 Alphaproteobacteria bacterium | reverse complement strand
AGATAGAAGGACTTGGTCAGCACGTGATCGGGCGGGATCGGCACCAAGGGCGGTATTTTGATGCCGGCGGCCAGACGGCGCAGGCGCTGCGCCGAGGATGCCGCTCCGCCGGCCGGGCCCGGTGCCGGGTCGTTGGCATCGCGGGTGTCGAACAGGATCGTCCCGCCGGTCTCGAGATAGCGGTTGATCCGCTCGACCGCCTTTGGAGAGGGCGGTTTTTGCGAGTCGACCACGGGCCAATAGAGCAGCGGGAAAAAGATCAGCTCGTCGCGCTCGAGGTCGACCGCGAGCGGCTCGGCGGTTTCGACGGCGGTACGCCGGTTCAATGTCGCGGTAAGACCGACGAGACCCGCACGGCTCTCTGCATCGGTTTGTTCGTCTCCGGTACGGACATAAGCCAAGCGCAAATTCGACGTCGCCTGCACGACGAAGGCGTCGTCAGCATGTGCGGCGGACGAGATGCCGAGCATCACCAGGAGCAGGGCAGCCACCCGTGCAGAGCGCCGGCGGAGTAAACCGCGCAGCGCATAGGCGATCACCAGGTCGGCGAGCGCCAGGAGAAACGCCGCGGTCAGAAGCGGTGCGCGCAGATCGATCTCGCGACCAACCGACAGGTTCTCGCGCACGGTATCCCGCGGCAGATGCTCGATCGGCCGCAACTCCGGAATACCGCTCGAAAGGTTAAGCGCGCGCCGCGCGTCGGGCGTGCCGTAGAATCCGGGGGGATGCTGCGGCGAGACAGTTGCGCTGGCCATCTCTTTCGCCGGTATAGGTCGTGCCGCGGGCGGAGGGCGCTGCAGCCGGCCAAACCCGTCAAGCGTCTCGACCGGCGCCAGGGCGCCTTCGCCCGCCTCGGTGACCCCCTCGCTCATCGTCTCGATTCGCCGCAGCATTTGCACGAAAAGACCCGACAGGGCGAGGTTGGACCATTCCGCATTGGCCGTCGTGTGAACGAGAACGATCCAACCGCGGCCTCGCTTCTCGGCAGTGACGAGCGGCGTGCCGTCGACGAGGCGTGCCCAGGTCTTGCTCGCAAGGTCGAGATCCGGCTCAGCCAGTACCTGGCGCGATACCGTCACATCGTCCGGGACCGTGAGACCGGCGAACGGGCTGTCCGGCGGGAACGGAGCGAGCTTCGCCGGCTGCTCCCAGGATAACGCGCCGCCGATCGTACGCCCGCCGCCATGGCGCAGCCGCACAGGCAGCAGATGATCCCCTTGCTCGGCGAGGCGCGGACCGGCGAAACGAAGGAGCAGCCCGCCAGCCTCGATCCATTTGCCGATTGCTGCTTCCTCCGCCGGCGAATCCGGCCCGGTGTCGGCGAAGATCAGAACGGCGAGCTCGCGCTTGAGGAGATCCGACGCGCTGCCCCGCCGAATTTCGCTGAAGGGGCTGAGTGCCCGCTCGATGTAGTAGTTTTCTCCCAGTAAAGGCTGACCCCTGGTACCCGACGCGGCAACGATGCCGACCGGACGGCGCCGCCACCGCTCGTCGACCAGGAGCACCGACCCGGCCGATTGATCGCCCTCGATCTCGATGCGGGCGATGCGGTTTCTTAGCTCGCTCGGCATCGCCAGGCGTGCCTCCGCGGTTGTCGATCCCGGCGCGATCGCTACCGGCTGGCGTGCAAGAAGGCGGCCATCCTCTCCGCTTGCGCGCACGTGATAGAGCCGGGGCGCGGGTGCAGGTATGGAATGCAGCGTCACGGTAAGATCCTGCGCCTTCGCGTCACCGGCGGTAAGCAGCAGCGGTGCCTCGGCCGATTGAGCGGTGAGGTAGCGCAACCTCCCGTGCTCGGTGAGGTAACCGGCGAGCTTCTTGTCGCCGCCGCCATCAGCGATCCCGTCGCTGAGCCACACGGCAGTCCTGTCGCCCGGTAAACTCAGCGCCTGGAGGCGCGCCAAGGCCGCCTGCCGGTCGACCGGCCACGGCTTTGGCTGCAACGCATCGATTGCTGCACGCGCATCCGCCGCCCGGATCGGCGCGAGCGGTGCGGGGGACGCGCCCCCGGCGCTCGGAGCGGTAGTGAGAAGGATCACTTGCCGGTCCTCGCGATCGGCCTCGGCCAACAGCTCATCGAGCGTCGCTTGCCGGGTCGGCCAGTCGCGCGCCGCCGCCCAACCGTCATCGACGGCAAGGATGATCGGACCGGAGGACGCAAAGCGTGTCTGCGGATTGAGCAGAGGATGTGCGATACCCAGAATCACCAAAGCGGCTAGCGCGATGCGCAGCAGGATCAGCCATAGCGGGGTCCTGGCGGGCGTCTCTTCGCGGGGCACCAGCCCCTGCAGCAGCCGGATCGCCGGGAATGCAATGCGGCGCGGGGACGGCGGCGTGACCCGTAGCAGCCACCAGATGATCGGCAGGCCCGCCAGGGCGGCGAGCAGCCACGGCGACACGAAGGCAAGAGAGCCGAGGGCGAGCATCGCTCAGTTTTGCTCAAATGAGAGCTCGCGCGGCCGGCGGCGCTTCGGCCGCCCAATGCGCGCGCGACGGGTGCCGCCCTTTACGCGCTCACACCGGGCGAGGAGCTTGTTCCCCGCCCCCGCCGCTTGCGGGAAGGGTACCGGGGTGAGAGGCAACGCCAGCGCGTAGTTCAACCTGCCCTCCCTTAGCTCATCGCCGCCAGTCGGCCGATAACGCCGCGTTTAGCGCCAGCAACGCCAAATGCGGCGGGCGATCCGTGCGATGGAAGCCGAAACTCCAGCCGAGGGCGGCGGCGATTGCGGCGAGCCCGTCGCGGTGGCGCTTGAACCGGTCGGAATAATCGCCGCGGATGCTCTCGACCCGGCTGATGACGACCTCGTCGCGCTCCTCGACGCCTTCAAAACGCACGCGCCCGTCAAAAGGCAGGTCTTCCTCCGCCGGGTCGACAACCTGCAACAGATGGCCCTTGAGCCCGGCTGCAGCGAAGCGGGTGACCGCAGCGTTGACTGCTTCCAGCGGTGAGAGGAAGTCACCGATGAGCACGAGCTGGGCGGCGCGCGGCAGGGGCTCGAACGTGGGCAGGCCTGGTGGTGCACGCGCGTCGCGGCCGATCCATTCGGCAACCCGCGACAGCGCGATGCGCCCGCTCATCGGCGGAATGCCACTGCCGAGCACGCTTAGCCGTTCACCGCCTCGGACAAGTAAGCTCGCCAACGCGACAAGAAGCAGCTCGGCCCGGTCCTGCTTGGTCGGCCATTCTGCGCCTGCGACGTAATCTGCCGAGGTATACGCCATCGAAGCCGAGGCATCCCGCCACAACCATATGCTTTGCGCAGCCTCCCACTCCGTTTCGCGAACATACAGCCGCTGTGACTTGGCGCTTTCGCGCCAATCGACGCGCGCCGCTGCGTCGCCGGGTTCATATTGACGGAATTGCCAGAAGGTTTCGCCCTGACCGACGCGCCGGCGTCCGTGCACCCCCTGCGCCACGGTGACCGCGACCCGTTCGGCTGCGACGAGCAGCGGCGGCAAGGCGGCGGCAGCCTGTTCCGCACGATCGCGCAGTGCGCCGGGCGGGGAGGCGCGGCGGCTCAACAGCCCGGCACCGGCACGCGGTTGGTCAAGGCTCAACGGAACGGAGCCGCGATCTGCTCGATGACCCGGGCCACCGTGACACCCTCGGCGCGTCCGGCAAAACTCACCGCCATACGATGCCGCAAGACCGGCGGCGCCAGGGCGAGGACGTCATCGACCGAGGGGCTGAACCGGCCGTCAATCAGTGCCCGCGCGCGACAGGCGAGCATCAATGCCTGGCTGGCGCGCGGCCCCGGACCCCATGACACAAAGCGCCGGATGCTCTCCCCGGCGCCCTCGTCGGGCCTGCCGGATCGCACCAGCGAGAGGATTGTCTCCACGACGCTTTCGCCGACCGGTATCCGGCGCACGAGACGCTGCGCCGCCAGCAGCTCAGCGACATTCATCGCCGGCCGCGGCCGGTCCTCGGCGATCCCGGTCGTTCTTAGCAGCATCTGCCGCTCCGCGGCGAGGTCGGGGTAATCGACATCGATCTGCAGCAGAAAGCGGTCGAGTTGGGCTTCCGGGAGCGGATAGGTGCCCTCCTGCTCGAGCGGGTTCTGGGTCGCCAGCACGTGGAACGGGCGCGGCAGCGGATGGTACTGACCCGCGATCGAGACACGCCCCTCCTGCATCGCCTGCAGCAGCGCCGATTGCGTGCGTGGGCTCGCGCGATTGATCTCGTCGGCCATCAGGAGCTGGCAAAACACCGGACCGGGGATGAAGCGGAACGAGCGCCGTCCCGTCTCGCTCTCTTCGAGAACCTCGGATCCGAGGATGTCAGCCGGCATCAGGTCGGGTGTGCATTGGATGCGCTTGTCCTCGAGCCCCAAAGTTGTGCCCAGGGTCTCGACCAAGCGGGTTTTGGCAAGCCCGGGGACGCCAATCAGCAGCGCGTGTCCGCCGCACAACAGCGTGATCAAGGCTTGCTCGACCACCTCGCGCTGGCCAAAGATGACCTCGCCGACCCGTTCGCGAACGAAGCTGAGGCTTCGTCCCAATGCCTCGATCTCGGCAACAAGATCGTCGGATGGGACGTTGATGGATGAAGTGGAAGCCAAGCAGACCGATCCTTATCGCATGTTATGTGACGACAACGCCGCTTCCGGCAATTCCTCTCATATAGTGCCCGCCAGCGACAGCAAGCGACCGTTGGTGGATCGCGGCGATTTCGCGATGAGGATCGCACGCGACGGCACCTGGTTTTATCGCGGGTCTCCCATCAACCGCTCGGCCCTGGTCAAGCTCTTTGCCTCGGTCTTGCGGCGCGAGGCGGACGGGCGATACGCGCTCGTGACGCCGGCCGAGCGCGGCCGAATCGAGGTCGAGGACGTGCCGTTCCTCGCGGTCGAAATGACGGTCGAGGGCCACGGCCGCGGCCAAGAATTAATCTTCCGGACAAATCTCGACGAATTTGTGACGGCGGGTCCCGATAATCCATTGCGCGTCGAGACGGCTGCCAGCGGCGGACCGGCACCCTATATTCTCGTGCGCGATGGCCTTGAGGCGAGGCTCGCTAGGCCGGTCTTCTATGATCTCGTCGGGTTGGGCATAAAAGAAGCGGTGGGGGACACGATGCAGTTCGGAGTATGGAGCAAGGGCATGTTCTTCCGGTTGGGCGATCCCGGGCCGGATTGGGAGTGAGGCCGGCGGCCCCCGCGGATCAGAGAATCGGGGCCACTCGTTGACGCGAACCGGTTCGTTAAGCCCGGATTGGGTCAGCAGGCGCCTCTCGCAGCTCGGGCAACCCGGACGGCGGGGGTTCGGCGGCGCGGCTGACCCGGTCGAAGCTGCGGCGGTCCGGCAAGCCACGCGCGGCGACCACGATCTCAATCCCGGAATGACGCCCCCGAGCGCGGCACTGCGGCCAGCCGCAGTGCTGGTTCCGCTGATCGACCGCGCGGACGGTCTGTCCGTGCTGCTGACCCAACGCACGGCGCATCTGAGTGCGCATGCCGGTCAGATCTCGTTCCCGGGCGGGCGCATCGAGGAACGCGATAAGGACGCGATAGAGGCGGCGCTGCGCGAGACCGAGGAAGAGATCGGGCTCACGCGTGAGTACGTGAGGGTGATCGGCCGGCTCGACACTTACGTAACCGGAACTGGCTTCGAGATCACGCCCGTGGTCGGCATTGTCCGGGTGCCTTTCCCGCTCGTCATAGACCCTTTCGAGGTCGCCCAGGTTTTCGAGGTGCCGCTCGCTTTCGTAGTTGACCCGAACAATCGCCGCCGCACCACCCGTGATTTCGAGCAGCGCGCACGCGTCTTTTTCGTGCTGACTTACGAGAACCGCAACATTTGGGGAGCGACCGCCGGGATGCTGGTGAACCTCGCAGAGGTGCTCACGGATTAGCCAGACGATGGTCCGGGTCTTCCTGACAATCGTCTTGCCGCTTCTCCTTCCGACGCTGCTGTATCTGCTGTGGGTCGGCGCCCTTGGCTCCTCGCACGATGACGGCGCATTGTCGTGGGCGGCGGTGCCGTGGATCTGGCTCGCCGGCGCCGGGGCGGTTTTGTTGGCGCTCGTATTGCTCGTCGTTACGGTCCACTTCGGCTCTTCGCAAGAAGGGGTCTATGTGCCACCTCGCTGGCAGGGCGATCGGATCGTCCCGGGGCACATCGAGCCGCAAGCCGGCCGATGAAACACATCGATGACAAAGGCCGGATCGCCGTGCAGCCTTGGATGGTCGAGCCGGCGACCCAGGCGGT
>JAFMSA010000269.1 GCA_017353855.1 Alphaproteobacteria bacterium | reverse complement strand
ACTCTGCAGGCCGATCTCGCCGCGCGCGTGCTGGCGAGCGAGTTCGGGGTGCAGGCCGATCCGCTGGCCGCATGGTCGGCGGCCCACACGCCGGCGCTCACCGCTGCCGAGCCGCTCATCAGAGAACTGCGCACTGCGACCACCCCCGATCTGGCGATGCTCGTCGTTGTCGGCCGCCAGCTGCGCCAGGCGCTCGGGTAGCGGGGACAAGCTCGCCCGCAAGCCGCACGCCCTCGAGGCCCCCTCCCGTGCATGACGGCAAGGGACACCGGGTCCCGGTCGTGAGGGCTTGGTCGCACGCCGGAGATTGCTTCGCGCGAGGTGGCCGGCCTATTGTTGGGCCGGATTTTCCGAATGCAAACGGAGGGAGCGATGGCGGTTGTACGGGCATCGGCGCGGCCCACCAAGCGCGGGGCAGCCGAAAACTTCAGCGGAGAAGTCTTTCAGGATGAAGTGCTTGTCGGGCAGGCACCCTCGCGCATGCGCGCCACCGTCGTGTCGTTTACCCCGGGGGCGCGGACCGGCTGGCACTCCCATCCGGTCGGGCAGACGCTATACTGTCTTACGGGAGTCGGCCGCATCTGCATCGGCAAGGGTTCGCGGCCGCAGGCCATCTATCCGGGGGACACGGTGGTAATCCCTCCCAATACAATGCACTGGCACGGCGCTGCTCCCGACCGCCTTTTCAGCCATCTGGCGATGTCGGAGACTGGCGAACAGGGCCAGGGCACGGCCTGGGCCGAGCACGTCAGCGACAGCGACTACAGGATGGAACCCGCCCCCGCCTGAGGTCACCCGAGGGTGCCGGCGGCCCGCAGCGCTGCGATCTCGGCCGGCTCCAGCCACGAGGCGAGTGCGGCCTGCACGTCCTCGCCGCGGCTCGGTGGCTGTGGCGGGATCGGCAGGTCGGGAACCGTGCGGCTGAAGCGGGGTGCCGGGGCCGGCTGCACGATCCCGTCGATTTCGACATAGGTGCGGCGAGCCGCATTGTGCGGGTGACGGGCCGCCTCGTCGGTCGTCAGCACCGGCGCAAAGCAGGCGTCGCACCCTTCCAGAAGTTCGCACCATTCCCGGCGCGTTCTGGTCTTGAACAGGGCGGCGAGCCGGTGCGTGGCTTCCGGCCACCCCGCACGGTCCATTTGCGGCGGCATCGTCGTCGGATCGATGTCGAGGCGCCGCAGCAATTCGGCGTAAAACTTGCCCTCGATCGGCGCGATCGAGATCCACAGCCCGTCGGCGCATTCGTAGACGTTATAGAAGTGGGCGCCGGTATCGAGATGGTTGGCGCCACGCTCATGGGTGGCCAGCCCGGCAGCGAGCATGCCGTGGAAGGCCGTCATTAGCGATGCCGCGCCGTCGACCATAGCGGCGTCGACGACTTGTCCCTGCCCCGAACGCTGCGCCTCGAGGATCCCGCAGACGAGACCGAGGGCCAGATACAGCGCGCCGCCGGCGAAATCGCCGATCAGGTTCAAGGGCGGGGTCGGCGGCTGGCCGCGGCGCCCGAACGCGTGCAACGCCCCGACCAGCGAGATGTAGTTGATGTCGTGACCGGCCGCGTGCGCCAGCGGGCCGTCCTGACCCCAGCCGGTGATCCGGCCATAAACAAGGCGCGGATTGCATTTGAGACAATCCTCGGGACCCAGGCCGAGCCGTTCGGTTACACCCGGTCGAAACCCCTCGATCAGCGCGTCGGCGCGGGCGATCAGACGCAATGCCAGCGCCTTCGCGTCCGGACATTTCAGGTCGAGCACCACGCTTCGGCGTCCGCGCAGCAACAAATCGTGACGCGGCTCGCGCCGCAGACCGAGATCGCTCGGTCCCGGCCGATCAATGCGCAGCACCGTGGCGCCGAGATCCGCCAGCAGCATCGCGCACATCGGCCCCGGCCCGATGCCCGCAAGTTCCACGACCCTGACGCCGGCGAGCGGTCCCAAGATGCACCTCCCTGGCGATCCGGTGCCAGCCTGCGTGCTATTAACGAGCGGGTCAAGCCGCCGCCATCTGTCCAAGGGAGAGCTCGCTATGTCCGGACCGCTCGCAGGCATTCGCGTCGTCGATCTGACCGCGGCGGTGCTGGGGCCCGTGGCAACGCAGATCCTCGGCGATATGGGGGCCGACGTGATCAAGGTCGAGCCGCCCGAAGGCGACCCGGTCCGACCCCTCGGCCCGTCGCGTCATCCGGGCATGGGGGCTTATTTTCTCAACATCAACCGCAACAAGCGCAGCGTTGCGCTCGATCTGAAGCGGCCGGCGCCGCGCGAGGCGCTGTTCCGGCTGATCGAGACGGCGGACGTCGTCGTCCACAACATGCGGCTGGGGGCGGCGCGGCGGCTCGGCCTCGATTACCCGGCTGTTCGGGCCCGCAACCCGCCCATCGTCTATGCCGCGGCCACCGGTTTTCGCAAGGATGGGGTGCATCGCGAGCGTCCCTCCTTCGACGATGTGATCCAGGGCGAGAGCGGCATGGCGGCCCTCAACGGCGGCGTCGGCAGCGAGCCCCGGTATGTGCCGATGGCGGTGTGCGACAAAATCTGCGGCTATGTCCTCGCCTCGGCTATCGGCATGGCGCTGTTTCATCGCGAGCGCACCGGCAAGGGCCAGGAAATCCACGTGCCGATGCTCGAGACGATGGTGGCGTTTAATCTCGTCGACCACCTCTGGCACGGTGTTCTGGGGGAACCCGAAAAGGGCCTCGGCTACCCCCGTATGCTGACGCCGCAGCGCCGGCCGTTCCCGACCAAGGACGGCCATATCTGTATCCTGGCGACGACGGATGCGCAGTCGCGCCGACTTTTCGAGGCCCTCGACCGCCCCGAGCTCGCCGATGACCAACGTTTTTGCACGCTCGACCGGCGCACCGGGAATATCGACGAGCTCTATGCGATCATTGTCGAGCGAATGCGCGGGCGCACGACCGCCGAGTGGCGCGAGCGTCTCGACGCGCACGACGTGCCAAACGGTGTCGTCAGCGATTTGCAGGGTCTGCTCGCCGACCCTTACCTCGCCGAAACCGGCTTCTTCGAACAGGTTGAACACCCCTCGCAAGGCAAGATGCTGACAATGGCGATCGCGACGACCTTTTCCGGATCGCCCGGCAGCAGCTTCCGCCTGCCGCCGCCGCAGCTCGGTGAACATACGCGCGCGATACTCGCCGAACTCGGCTATTGCGAAAATGAAATCGACGAGATTGCCGGCCTATGACCTGACCTCGAGATCCCGGAGGATGGCAACCCGCACGCGCATGCCGGTAGTCCGGGATTGACCGCGGGCATATTAGGGTATCCCATTCCTCGATGACTGCTTTCGCCTCGAAGGGGAGGACCAGCACCCGATGAGCATTAAGGGGAAGGCCTATATCGCCGGCATCTACGAGCATCCGACGAGGAAGGCCGAGGACAAGTCGCTCGCCCAGCTGCACGCGGAGTCGGCCAGGGGCGCGCTCGCGGATGCCGGCCTCAGCGCAAGCGATGTCGACGGTTATTTCTGTGCCGGCGATGCGCCCGGGCTCGGGCCGCTGTCGATGGCCGATTACATGGGGCTCAAGCTGCGGCACGTGGACTCGACCGATACCGGCGGCTCCTCCTACATCATCCATGTCGGCCATGCGGCGGAGGCGATCGCGCTCGGGAAATGCAACATCGCGCTGATCACACTGGCCGGAAGACCACGCAGCGAGGGCCAGGCGACCGGAACAGCGGCGCGCACCACCCAGAACACGCCCGATGCGCCGTTCGAAAACCCATACGGGCCCGCTACCGCGAACATGTACGCCATGTGCGCGATGCGGCACATGTACCAGTACGGGACAACCAGCGAGCAGCTCGCCTGGATCAAGGTCGCCGCCTCGCATCACGCGCAGCACAACCCGCATGCGATGCTGCGCAATGTCGTCACCGTCGAGGAAGTCGTGAGCTCGCCGATGATCGCCGATCCGCTGCACCGCCTTGACTGCTGCGTGATCAGCGATGGCGGCGGTGCGATCGTCGTCGCCAGCCCCGAGGTGGCGCGCAGCCTGAGGCGGCCAAAGGTCAAGATCATCGGTGCGGGCGAAGCCCCCAAGCATCAGATGGGCGGCCAGCTCGACCTCACCTATTCGGGGGCGGTGTGGTCCGGGCCGGCGGCCTTTGCCGAGGCGGGCGTCAAACCCCCCGACATCAAATACGCCTCGATCTATGACAGCTTCACGATCACCGTCCTCATGCAGATCGAGGATCTCGGCTTCTGCGAAAAGGGCCAGGGCGGCCGGTTCGTGTCCGACGGCAACCTGATATCCGGCACCGGAAAGCTGCCCTTCAACACCGATGGCGGCGGATTGTGCAACAACCATCCGGCAAACCGGGGCGGTCTGACCAAAGTCGTCGAAGCGGTGCGCCAATTGCGCGGCGAAGCGCATCCCGCCGTGCAGGTCAAGAATTGCGATCTGGCCCTGGCACACGGGACCGGCGGTTCGCTGGGCACGCGGCACGGCGCGGCAAGCGTCATCATGGAACGGGAGTAAGGCAGATGCAGAGCCGGGAACGCAGGATTCAGGCCCCTGAGCCCAATCCCGAAACGCAAGCATTCTGGAAAGCCGCCGATGAAGGCAAGCTGATGATCGGCAAATGCCTGGCCTGCGGCGCCGTGCACTATTACCCGCGCGCGATCTGCCCATTCTGCTTCAGCGACAGGACCGAGCTGCAGCAGGCTTCCGGGAACGGGACGATCTACACCTACAGCGTCATGCGGCGTGCGCCGATCCCCTACGCGATCGCCTATGTGACGTTGAGTGAGGGCCCGAGCATGATGTCCAATATCGTCGACTGCGACCTCGATAAGATCCGCATCGGTCAGGCCGTCCGGCTCGTGTTCAAGGCAAGCGACGGCGGTCCCCAGGTGCCGATGTTCACCCCGGCTTGACGACGTCATTCCGGCCTTCCTTCAGGCGCGCGTCCGGCAGGAGCCTGTCGGCTGTTGACCGCCGGCAAAGGCTGCGCGGATCGGCGGCGCCGCCCGCCCGGAGGTCACGCCGAAATCATTCCGCTGTAACCGCAAAAAGCGAGGCGCCTGCGTATCCGCAGGTCGCCGCGACCGCAATTGAGCGGCCAGAGGCCGACAGGACTGCCGCCGCAGTTGTCGTGATGCGCCGCAGTGTGCCCGTCCGACGTGAGGCAATTCGCTGACCCCCGCTGACTGTGTACCGAGGAGACCCATGGACACTCACGAAACGAAGCTTTCCGCAAGAACCCGCAATATCAGTCCGGAAGAGTGGGAGGTGCGCGTCAACCTTGCCGCGTGCTATCGGCTGATTGCCCATTTCGGCTGGGACGACCTGATCCTCACGCACAATTCGGCGCGTGTACCCGGTGAGCCGAAGCATTTTCTGATCAATCCGATGGGGCTGATGTTCAACGAGATTACCGCCTCCAACCTCCTAAAGATGGATCTCGACGGCAACCTCGCGGAGCCGTCCGAATATGAAGCCAATCGCGCCGGATACGTGATCCACAGTGCAATCTACTTGGGTCGGCCCGATGTCCAGTGCGTCATCCACACCCATACCGAGGCCGATATCGCGGTGGGCGCGCTCGAAGAAGGACTCTTGCCGCTCAGCCAATGGGCGATGCGGTTCTACAACCGTCTCGGATATCACGACTACGAAGGCGTGTCGCTCGACCTCGACGAGCGCGAGCGGCTGCAGCAGAACATTGGCAACCATCCGGTGCTGGTGCTGCGCAATCACGGTCTGTTGGTGACCGGCCGCAACGTCGCCGAGGCGTTCTCGCTCACCTACCATTTCGAGCGGTCGGCCGAGGCGCAGCTGAAAATCATGGCCGCCGCCGCGGGCGCCCGGATGGTGGTCCCCTCAGCCGATACCTGCGAGCACCAAGCCGCGCTGTTCGCCGGCAACGAGCCGCGGCTGCAGGGCCAGCGCGAATGGCCGGCCTTGCTGCGGCTGGCGGACAGGCTCGATCCGAGCTACCGCAACTGAGACCGTCCCGGCGAGTGAAGGGTCGCCGTTGATGTCGGCGTCGGTGCGGTCAAAAGCGCAGAGATTTGGCTGAGCAAGCAAGGCCAAAGCCGACTTCGACCTTTGCCGGGCCCGTCCCGGGAAGCACGGCCGGTTGGCCGAGGCACGACAACCTGCGAAGGGCTGGGCGGCCTCGCCTCCCTGTTTCCCCCACGCGGCATCACCGGTGCCTGCATCGCTCGCTTTCCGCACGCAGCTGGC
>JAFMSA010000026.1 GCA_017353855.1 Alphaproteobacteria bacterium | reverse complement strand
GCCGGTCGGGCCTGCAAGACCGGTAGCGGCGGTAGCGCTTCGCGCAGCTCTCGCCGGTCGTATTTTTCGCAGCCCTGATCCAACAGCTTCGTGCCGGCATCGCGGACGCCCACTTCCGCTCCTAGCTCAGCATCGAGGCCTTGGCTGCTATCTTCATTAAGCCTAGACCTCAGCGGGCCGTCGACCCCTCCTCGCTCCCAAAGGTGTACTCGGCTCTGCGCTTCTGCGAGTAGTGCAGACTCATTGCACGAGGTTCCCGAATGTCTAACCTTGTTCCCTAGCCACTTGATGAAACCTTTTCGCCTGAAGAAATCTGCTTGTTCCTTGAGCTGCCGGACACTGCCGATCCGCGGCTGGCATTCGTTACGGGTTTCGGTCCGTTCTCGGTCGCGCTGCAACAATCCGCCTTCACGCCTGCGGAAAACGCCAATTTGTCCGGCAAGCGCGACGTGGTCGCTCGGTAGGTCATTTGCCTCATTCATCAGAAGGTACTTCTCTCTGATCGCCGGGGAGTGCAATCCGGATTAGAACGATACTGACCATTCAGCCGTGGTCGAACGAGGCCGGCTGACCGCGGCCATTGTACGGGGCCGGCTGTGCTACAATCCCTCTTCAGCATCTCAGTCAGGTACCCATGCGGAGTCGACAGAACGAGCCGAGGTGCGGCTGGTCAGGCGTTCCATCCGGCCGCCCGTCCGGGCAACCTGACGTTTCCGCACCCAACGCGTCCATCGAATAAACGGGAGTTCGGGCGGGAAAAGTTCCGTTTAGGTTTAGCGAAAGCTACGGTCTTAGCGAAAAGCGACGTCGCACCCATAAGCGCGACGAGTAGCGAATGGTGCGCTTTCTCATTCTTCAGCCCTATCGCTTATGCGGACCGTATGCGTCACAGGGTTCGTTTCTGCTTGATAATTCGGGCAAAAATTTGACCCGAATCGCCGAGGCCGAGTGGCTTAGTCTAAAACCCTTGTTTGAGGGAATCCAATCGAGGCAACTCGCTTTTCTAAACCTGCTGACGAAGTTTCCGCCGCGACTCGCCGACGTGTGGTTGCTCTTCTCCTGATAGGCGTATCGATTTTTCTCTTCGATATTAAATAAAGCCCGGCCGCGGAAACTGCCCATGTAGTCGGTTAACTTATATTTAGGCTCAAAGATCATCCAGTTTCCGCGAAAAATTGACACCACAGCCGCGGGCGATATTAGCGTACCGTGCGATGTTCGCTGGTAGCGACGGTGATGCGTTTGTGGATGATCTGTACGGAGTGTCCCGCAGGTTCAGCCGAGGAGAAAGGGGAGCGCGAGGCATCGTCCTCGGACACAGCAGGATACTGATCGACTGACCACACCGTCGGCCGCCCCGTCGCCTGGCGTGCTGCGCCGCGTTCCGGCGCATGCCAAGCCCTCCTGGAGGCGGCCGCAGCGACACCACACGCTGGAGGCGGTCAACCGTCTCGGCAGGCAGGCTGGCCGATCGAGTTGTCCAGCGGCGGCCGTCCCAAATGGAGCCGGACGAGATTGGGTCTCCCCAAGACACAGTCCGGATGCGCGCGGCTCCCTTTCTTTGCCGATTGTCCCAGGCACAATCCGAATGCGCCAGTGATCATAACGGCGCTCATCGCGGCGGGTAGCGATCTCAACGCGCATGCCGTCGGCATGCGGCACCGGAAGGCGGCACTGCACTGGGCAGCAGGTAGCGACGATGTGGTCCTGGTCGAAGCTCTGCTGGATGAGGGCGCCGACATCGAGCGCGAAGGTTCGTCCATCGATGGTGGCTCGCCGTTATCCTCAGCAGCCGGTTAGTTCCACTCATTTCAGTTACAAGCAGCGGGCGGCGGTTTCTGAGCGGGGCGCTCGGACCCTCGTTCGACACGAAGCGGCGCTCGGTCCGACGGAGACGCTTACCCAGCGACTACAGCGGACAAACTTCTTTGAAAAGTCGTAAAAGAGCTTACGGGAATTGTCGACACATGCGACAGGAAGGTGGCGTACCCCCATTTCCGGCGTTCCCGTCCCGTCGGCCAACGCAGCAACAGTCGACACAGCCTCCAGGTCGCTGAAGCAGCTGGCGTCCCCAAGGGGATTCGAACCCCTGTTACCGCCGTGAAAGGGCGATGTCCTAGGCCTCTAGACGATGGGGACGAACGACCCGCAGCTGGAGGGATCTAGGTCTTCGGCCGCGAAAAAGCAACCTGCAGGACAGGGCGCTTTGCCGGCTTGGGCCAGCGCGCCGCGACCCGCGGCAGCACCTCTTCGATCAGCCTTCGCGTTTGCGCCAGCAGCTCCTCGTCGCCACGGGCCGCCGGCCGCAGGATGAATTTGGATACCCCGGCCGCGACATAAGACGCGATATGCTCGACGATCGTTTCGGCCTCGCCGATCGCGAAATAGTGCCGAGGATCGCGTCCGGTCCGCTTGCGGTAGGCTTCGAAGAGCCGGTCGAGACCCGGATCGTCGACCCGCCCGAAGCGGAACGGAATGCCGGCCCCGTAATGGTCGTCATCGATCCTGCGTCCTTCAGCAGCGGCGGCCGCGCGGATTCCCGCGATGACCGGCGCCACCTGGGACGGCGTCTCGGCTCCCGCCTGCCAGCCGGTACCGAAGCGTGCAGTGCGCCGGATTGCAGCCTCGGATGAACCGCCGATCCACATCGGGAGGTCCGGCTGGACGGGCTTTGGCGCAATCGAGGCGCCAGAGAGGCGATAATGCACGCCCGCGAAATCGACCGCATCCTCGCGCCAAAGACGACCGATGATCTCAAGCCCCTCGTCGGTCTTGCGTCCGCGCGTCCTGGTGTCGAGGTTCAGTGTCCGCCATTCCGGCGCCAGCGGGCTGCCGATTCCGAAGGCGGGCAGCAATCGGCCCTCAGACAGCACGTCGATCGTCGCGCATTGCTTGGCCACCAAGACCGGGTCGCGGAATGCCAGCGAGACAACGTTGACGCCGAATTTCAGGCGCCGTGTGCGCCCGGCGAGCGCCGCCATGACCGACATGCATTCGAGGATCGGCTCGCGGCTGACCACGCGGTCGGTCTGCCAGATCGAGTCGACACCCCCCGCCTCGCAGAGGTCAACCCAGCGCCAGTAGCCGCCGACCCCGGTGAACGGGAATTCCATCAGGCCGAGCCCGATGGCGACATTTCTCGGCATCCTGCCCTCCTCGAGCCGGTTGCGGCCGGCCCCTCCTCCTCGCACCTTCGCCAAGCCGCCGGCGGCCGTCAATGGCGCCTTGCATTCGGCGGTTAAGCTGTGGCCCGATCCCAGCTGGCCTGGCGAGGCGAAAAGGGAATGCGCGGATGCGAGTGTTCACGACATTGCCGCAAGAGAATCTGCACGAGGCGGCATCGGCAGCCCGGGCCATCGAGGCCGCGGGCTATGACGGCGTGGCTTCGATGGAGAACAAGCACGACCCGTTCCTCGCGCTCGCGATCGCGGGAACCGCGACCGACCGGATCGAATTGCACACCAGCGTCGCGATCGCCTTCGCGCGCACGCCGATGGCTGTCGCCAATGTCGGCTGGGACCTGGCAGGTGCCACCCGCGGCCGGTTCGTCGTTGGGCTGGGCTCGCAGGTCAGAGCCCATAACGAGCGGCGATTTTCGGTCCCGTGGACCCCGCCGGCGCCGCGCATGCGCGAATATGTTCAGGCATTGCGCGCTATCTGGCGCTGCTGGAAGACCGGCGAAAAGCCATGCTACGAGGGCCAGCATTACCGTTTTACATTGATGACGCCGAACTTTGCTCCCGAGCCGATCGAAGTGCCGCCGCCTCCGGTGACGATCGCCGCAGTGGGCCCTGCGATGCTCAAGGTGGCCGCCGAGGAATGCGACGGTGTCAAGCTGCACGGCTTTTGCACGCGCAAGTATATCGAAGAGGCGGTGATGCCAAGGCTTGCCGAGGGCCTCGCGAAGGCCGGCCGCCGGCGCGAGAATTACGAGATCTCGGGCGGCGGTTTTCTCGCTACGGGTCCCGAAGATGCGACGGTGGCGCGCATGTTCGAGTGGGTGCGCGAGCGCGTCGCCTTTTACGGCTCGACCCAAGCCTACTGGCCGGTCCTGGCGCTGCACGGGCTGGAAGAGCTCGGCCACAAGCTCAACCTGATGACACGCCAGGGCAAGTGGAGCGAGATGGCCAGAGAGGTGCCGGATGATGTCGTGCACCTGTTCGCCGCGGTCGGCCGCTACGACGAGATCGTGAAAGCGATCGCAGAGCGTTTTGGCGGGCTAACCGATGCGCTCAACGCCCGCACCAACGCGGCGCTCCCGGCGCAGTTGCCGTATGAATTGATCCACGACATCGCGCGCATCCCGCACGCCTTCCGGAGCTTCGAACGTAGCGTAGTAACTTAACTCTTATGTCCGCGAATTTTCGCCCCGGCTCTCGTGATTCCGGCCCGGGGCGCAAAACTGGAACTACGTCGCGGCCGGGCTGTCGCACTGCGTCGCGCCACCAAGCGCCTCTTCCTCGGCGAGCAGCGGGACCCAGGCCGGCTTGGCCGTCAGCGGGACCGGCGCGGCAGCCTCCATGTACAACAGGCGGGCTTCAACCGCCGGACCGCGTCGCGCTCCAAACGCGACGACTTGCACCGTCCGGCGGAAAGGGCCCTGCGGCACCGAGATCATGTCGCCGACCCGGACGATCTGGTTGGCCTTTCTTGTTTGCCTGCCGTTAACCGTCACCGCTCCGGCCACGCATAGCCGAGCCGCCCGCGAGCGGCTCTTCGCGAAGCGCGCAAACCAAAGCCATTGATCGAGCCTCCGGCCCGCCGATCCGGGCGAGGCGCGGCTGGCCGTCAAGCGAGCTTCAGCTCCCGCAGCTTGGCGAAGGGGTTGCCTTCGCCGCCGGAGACGCGTCTGTGGCGGCGCTTATTGTGGGCGCGTTGACGGCGGGGACGGGCCACGAAGGTCTCCTGACCGGCAGTGTTTACCGCGCGATAGCCGAGCGGCACCAACAGCTGGCGCAGGGAGGCCGGGTCGACCCCCGCGATCGCGGCCAATTCCGGCCCGGCCGCAAACGGGCCACGGCGGGCAAGCCGCCGCGCCGCAGCGGCGAGCCGCTCCAATCGGTCGGGACGCAAGGCCAGAGCGTCGAGCCGGCAAAGCCCGATCGCGGCATAAAATGAAGGCGGCAGCCCAGGATCGACTTCGATGGGCCTGGCGAGGCGGCGGGCAGACGGCAGCTGCGGCACCTGTCGCCCGTGATGCACTGCCCAGAGAAGAGCCCGAAAGCGCATCGCATCGGTTCGCAACAGCGGCTCGAAATAAATGGTCTCGGTGCCGTAACGTACGCCCAGCCGGCCGAGCGCCGCGCGATCTGACGGGTCGAGACTACCGATCTGACACGCAGTCTTCTCAGCCGGAAGGCATCCGAGCGCATCGGCGAGCTGAAAGACCAAGCCCCGCGCCATGCCGCCCAGCGGCAGGGCCTGCGCAGCGAAAAGCGGCCCCAGCCGGCGTTCGATCTCGCCGCTCAAGAACTGCCGAAGTCGACGGCGCATCCCCTCGCGCGCCCCACCGTCCAAGAAATCGACAGCAAGCGGCTCGACCCTAGGGGTCAATAGCCGCTCCCCCGATATCATTCGGCCGACCGCGCTGCCCCGCCAAAGCATTTCCCCGCTCGCGCCGATCGCGAAGGCGTCGTCCTTATCCGCGATTAGCAGCCGGACGCGACCGGCAATCTCCTCACGGAGCACACGTCCGGCAGCGGCGACGAGCATCCGCATCTCGACACCGTCGACAGCGTCGGGAACAAAGCGCAACCCGTCAAGCCGGCCGATATAGGCTCCTTCGACGAGAACCTCGCCAGCCTTGGAGACAGCGGCCATCAGCTCTCCGTCGCCCGCCAGCTGGCGGACAAGGAACGCCGAACGCCGGTCGACAAAGCGCTGCGTGATGCTTTCATGCAGCGCGTCCGAAAGCCGATCCTCGATCCCGCGGGCGCGCTCCTGCCACTCGGCCGCGTCGTCAACCCAGTCAGCGCGATGGGTGATATAGGTCCACGTGCGGATATGCGCGATGCGCGCCATCAACGTGTCGATGTCGCCGTCGGTGCGGTCGAGGTTCGCCATTTGCCTCGCGATCCACGCGATCGGCAGCTGCTCTTCGGGTCCGGCCAGATGCACGAAGCACTCGGCGAGCAGCCGAGTGTGGCTCTCGCTCATCACTTTGCGGAAATCCGGGATCTGGCACACCTCCCACAAGAGCCGAACGGCACCGGGATGCCGCACGAGCCTGGTGATCTCGGGGTTGCGTGCCAGCGCCTGCAGGGCCCGGTGATCGTCGGCCTCACGCGCCTGCATGAGGCCAGGCAGCGCCGGGCGCTCTTCGAGACTCTTCAGCAGAACCCCGATCGACTCGAACCGCAGGCGATGGTTGCGCCAGTTCAGCCGCGCCAAAGGATCGAAGTTGTGCGTCTCGATCGCGTCCACGATCGCTACGTCGAGGGGTCCCTGTTCGGCCGTTGTCCCAAAAGTGCCGTTGCTCATGTGCCGCCCGGCACGGCCCGCGATCTGTGCCAGCTCGGCGGCAGTCAGGCGGCGTGGGCCCCGGCCGTCGAACTTGCCGGTCCGGGCAAACGCGACGTGGTCGAGATCCATGTTCAGCCCCATCCCGATCGCGTCGGTGGCCACGAGGTAGTCGACCTCGCCGGCCTGGAACATCCCGACCTGCGCATTGCGAGCACGCGGGCTCAGCGCACCCAGCACCACGGCGGTACCGCCCCGCTGGCGGCGGATCAGCTCGGCCAGCGAGAATACATCAGCCACCGCAAATGCAACCACGGCGCTGCGCGGCGGCAGCCGTGTGACTTTTTTGTAGCCGGTGTAGGACAGGGTCGAAAAGCGCGGCCGGCTGACATATTCGGCCTCGGGAACCAGCCGGCGCATCAAAGGCTTGATCGTATCGGCGCCGAGAAACATCGTTTCCTGAAGGCCGCGCGCATGCAGCAGGCGCGCAGTGAAGACATGACCGCGCTCGGGATCTGCGCAGAGCTGGATCTCGTCCACAGCGAGAAAATCGACCGGCCGGTCGAGCGGCATCGATTCCGCGGTGCAGACAAAATATGACGGGTTCGGGGGCAGGATCTTCTCTTCGCCGGTGATCAGTGCGACCGAGCGCACCCCCCTCTGCTTGACGATTCGGTCGTAGTTTTCACGAGCAAGCAGCCGCAACGGAAACCCGATCATGCCGCTGCGATGGCCGAGCATGCGCTCGATGGCGAGGTGCGTCTTGCCGGTGTTGGTCGGCCCGAGAACCGCGACAAGCCGCGGAGCAGGGCGAAACATGGCCATGCTCGATAGGTATCGGGTGTAATCGGCGCCAGGGCAAGAGCAAACCATCGAAAATGTTCCACCCGGACCTCGCCAGCACCCGCACATGCGCCGCGGGCAACGCGGATGGTCTTGCGAAGAGCGAGATTTCGTCACATATCCTCGGCGCGTTCCCGCCAACACGCACAAGGCAACCGTAACCCGTCCCCTCCCCTGGGAGGGGCTTCCGGCGTGAACCGGAAGCCCGAAGGTTACCAGCCCAAGCCGAAAGGCAACCGGAGACCAGGTTGATCGAAAAGTTCAAGACCAACATCCGAATGCCTCCTTGGTTCGGATCTCCCGAGGGCAAGCTGCAGACCAGCCCCGGGAGGCGCCAAACGCGTGTTGCTCAAACGCTGCGTGGCAGCATGGGCGAGGGGAGCGGAAGCGCAAGCCTCTCCTCCCCGGGCCGTTTACGGCCACTCATCTCATACGCGGTCGTCAGGCAGGAGGATGTCCGGCAGGGCATCTCCCCGTCCCTGCGACCTTATCGGCAATCCGGCTCAACAGAAAGGAGCGCGCCTCCTCCCCGCCCTGAAAGGCGAGGTTTACGGCGCAGAGAAAATTTTCGATGACCCAGGAAACAAGAAGCTTCCAGGCAGAGGTCAGCCGCCTGCTCGACATCGTCGCGCACTCGCTGTACAGCGAAAAAGAGATCTTCCTGCGCGAGCTGATTTCGAACGCTTCCGATGCCTGCGACCGGCTGCGTTACGCAGCGCTGACTGAACCCGCTCTCGCCGAAGGCGATAGCGACTACCGGGTGGTACTGACCCCCGACAAGGGCGCCCGCACCCTGACTGTCGCAGATAACGGCATCGGCATGAACCGTGACGAGCTGATCGAGAACCTCGGTACAATCGCCCGGTCCGGCACCGCGGCATTCATGAACCAGCTGTCCGGCGACGCCCGCAAGGATATGGGCCTGATCGGGCAATTCGGTGTCGGGTTCTACTCCGCGTTTATGGTTGCCGAGAGAGTCGAAGTGCTGAGCCGGAAAGCCGGCGAGAATGAAGGATGGCGTTGGGTGTCGGACGGCAAGGGCGAATTCACGATCGAGCCGCTGCCCGAGGCCCGGCGGGGGGCCGAGATCATCGTTCATTTGCGCGAGGGCGAGGAGGAATATCTCGAGCCGCCCCGACTGCGCACGATTGTCAAAACCTATTCAGACCATATCGCATTGCCGATCGTGCTTAACGCGAGCGGCAAGGAAGAAACCATAAACACCGCCTCGGCCTTATGGACGCGCCCGAGATCGGAGGTCACCCCCGAACAGTACAAGGAGTTCTACCACCATGTCGGGCACAGCTTCGATGATCCGTGGCTGACCCTGCACAACAAAGCCGAAGGCGTTCTCGAATACACAAATCTCCTTTTCGTGCCGTCGACAAAACCGTTCGATCTGTTCGATCCGGAACGAAAGAGTCGACTTAAGCTTTATGTCAGGCGCGTCTTCATTACTGACGAAGGAACGGATCTGGTACCGCCCTACCTGCGGTTCCTCCGCGGCATTGTCGACAGCGAGGATCTGCCGCTGAACATCAGCCGCGAAATGCTGCAATCCAATCCGATGGTTGCAAGAATGCGCCAGCAATTGACCCGACGCGTACTCAGCGAGCTGGCGAAAAAAGCAGCCGAGGCGCCAGACGAGTATGCAAACTTCTGGGATAATTTCGGCGCCGTGCTGAAGGAGGGCCTCTACGAAGACCGCGATCACCGCGACGAATTATTAGCGCTCGCCCGGTACCGTTCGACCGCCCGGGACGGGCTCGTTTCGTTCGATGACTACCTCGCGGCCATGCGTCCCGGGCAGGATGCGATTTACACGATCCATGGCGACAGCCTCGACGTCATCAAGAAAAGCCCGCAACTCGAAGGTTTTCGTGCGCGCGGCGTCGAGGTGCTGCTGATGACCGACCCGATCGACGAATTTTGGATTCCGGCGATCGGCACTTACAAGGAGAAGCCATTCAAGTCGGCCACTCGCGGTGGCGTCGATCTCGACAAAATAACGCCGCCCGAGGAGCGCAAGGACGAGAAGCCCGAGGCCCCGGCCAAACTCGCGAGCCTGATCGCGATTTTCAAACTGGCGCTTGGCGATGCCGTCAAGGATGTGCGCATTTCCGATCGCTTGACCGACAGTGCCGTATGCCTCGTCGCCGACGAAGGCGACATGGACATGCATCTCGAACGGCTGTTGAAGCAGCACCGCCAGCTGGATACCGCCTCCAAACGCATCCTGGAGCTGAACCCGCGCCACAAGCTGATCGAGCGCCTCGCAGCGACAGTAGGCGAAACCGGGGCTTCCGACCAGCTTTCGGAATTCGCTTGGCTGCTATTGGATCAGGCAAGGATCGTTGAAGGCGAGCAAGTCCCCGACCCGGCTGCTTTCGCGCGTCGGCTGGCGCATCTTCTCGAGCGCGGGCTCCCGCAAGCGGCCTAGGTCATTCGGGGAAAGGCGGTGCGACGCCTTGCGGGAGAGCGACCTGGAAGGCGTTCAGCGTGTTTCCGATCAGGGTGTAGTAGCCGATGATCGCGATAACCTCGATCAACCCGGTCTCGCCTAGTGTCGCGACCGCATCGTTGAAGCTCGCATCCGACAAGCGCCGGGTGTGGAAGAGCTCAGTGCAGATACGGTAGACGAGCGCTTCGTCCTTTTGTTCGAAACCGGGTGTTTCGCCCCGGCGGATTGCTTCGATCGCTGCCGCCGGGACTCCGGCCTTCTCGGCCAGCGGCGCATGCGCGTACCACTCGTATTGGGCGCGCCAGAAGCTGGCAGTCGTGATGATCGCGAGTTCCGAAAGGCGGTCGGGAAGGGACGTGCCCCAACGCAGGTGTTCGCCGAGCTTGGCGGCGTGCTCGCAGATCTCCGGCGCGCGGATCAAGAGCTGAAACGGGCCGCCGAAACGCCCGCGCCGGCCGGCGACGATCATATCATGGACTCGTTGCTGAGCCGGCGTCATTTCTGCCGGTGTGATTTCCCGGTACCGGGTCATGTTTTCTCCTACCTCTTCCGAATTCGGCAACCGTGGCTCACATATCCGCCAAAAATGCGAGCCCAGCCCAGATTACAGCGAATTAATGCTCATGAAAGCTGCCTGTTACGCCACGCATCCCAATTTCTTCGGCAGATCCGCACTCGCGATCCGCTCTCGCTCGTTGCAGCTCCCGAGCGGCAGGCGCGAGCATCACCGCTCGACAGGAGGACCCATTGGCTGACGTGAACGACAACCGCACCCGCTATCCATGGCTGGGTAGAGGTCGTGCCGCGGCGCTCGGTTTCGGACTCGGCACAACGCTCGCGCTTTCCCCTTTCGTCTGGGCCGAGAACCCATCGGGCGCAAGCAACCCATCTCAGGCGGCAACCAGCGGCCCGGGGACGATGACCTCTCCCGTCGCCCTAACGCAGCACGAGAGTTTTGCACCGCTGGTCAAGAAGGTGTCACCGGCCGTCGTGAATGTATCGGTCACGCAGAACTCTGCCGGTGACCAGATGAGCGAAGAACAGGAAGCAGCGCCGTCACCCGACTTTCCGCGCTCGTCGCCCGACTTTCCTCGCTCACCGTTTGACGAAATGCTGCGCCGTTTCTTTGATCAGCAAGTTCCCGGCGAGCAGCGCCACCTCTTCCCGCAGACCCCCGGGCCCCAGGCACGACGGGTTGCACTCGGTTCCGGCTTCATCATCGACCCCTCGGGTTACGTGGTGACGAACAACCATGTCGTCGGGAACGCCAGCAAGGTCGAAGTCACGCTCCAAGACAACAGCAAGTACACTGCGAAGATCATCGGCCGCGATCCCAAAACCGATCTCGCGGTGCTGAAGATCAAAGCCGACAAGCCGCTGCCTTATGTCACTTTTGGCGACAGCAGCGCAGCCCAGGTGGGCGACTGGGTAATGGCGGTCGGCAATCCGTTCGGGCTCGGCGGCACCGTGACCACCGGTATCATTTCGGCACGTGGCCGCGACATCCACTCCGGTCCGTTTGACGATTTCCTGCAGATCGATGCGCCGATCAATCGCGGCAATTCCGGCGGGCCGACGTTTAATTTGGACGGCCAGGTGATCGGTATCAATACGGCGATCTATTCCCCCAATGGCGGCAGCGTCGGTATTGGGTTTGCCATCCCGTCGAATGTCGCCAAGTCGGTTGTCGCGCAACTCGAGCACCAGGGTAAAGTGAACCGCGGCTGGCTGGGCGTTCAGATCCAGGGGATAACGCCGGCAATTGCGGCCAATCTCGGCTTACCGAACGAGCACGGAGCACTTGTCGCCGCCGTCACTCCCGATAGTCCTGGTGCCAAGGCCGGCTTGAAGCAGGGTGACGTCGTTCTGTCGTTCAACGGCAGCGAGGTCACGCAGCTGCACGATCTGCCTCGGCTCGTCGCGGGAGTCGCGCCTGATACGAGCGCCAAAATGACGGTGTGGCGCAATGGCAGTACGATCGATTTGCAGGCGCGGGTAGGCGAACAACCCGAAAATGATCAGGTCGCCTCGGCTGCCGGAGAGGAGGGGGACGGGCAGGCCGCGCGCGCAGACGCGATGGGCATGCACTTCGCACGGTTGAACAACCGGCTCCGTCAGGAGCTCGGCATAAAAAGGGATGTGCAAGGAGTGGCAATCACTCAGGTCGAGTCCGGCAGTCTCGCTGATAATGTCGGTCTGAGTCCCGGCGACGTCATCGTCGCGATCGACCAACAACCGGTCAAAACCCCGCAGGAAGCGGTAGAAAGACTGAAGGAAGCCGCCGCGTCGTCGAAAAAGAGCGCACTGCTTCTCCTCAATCGTCACGGCGTTACGCAATATGTTGGCGTAACCCTTGGCGGTAATCAGGGGTAAGACGAAACTTTATTCCGGCCCCTCTTCCGACGTCGTTCTGCATTGGAAGAGGGGTCGGTAATACGCTGGGCCCCTTCTCTCGGCTGAACCCCGGGCTCGGAACGGCGCCAGCCGATGCTATAAGCCGATGACTTGCCGAACAGTGCCGCTTACCCGGCGGATAAAGTTAAGAGACCGGAGCACGCGCGGCACATGTTTCGAGCACCTCGGATCATCGAAACTTTTCTCTACGCCGACACCTCCTCGCCCTCCGGGCGGGAGAGGCGCCGCCCGTTTGCCAATCAGCTCGCACGCTCACAGTAGGGGGATACGTCGCCAGACATCCTCTTGCTGGCCGCTGCACATCAGTAAGTGTCCCTGAAGAGCCCTGTGAGGAGAAGCTCTCGACCCGTGATGCTGCCAGGCAGCGTTTAGCAAAACCCCTTTTGGCACCGGTTGCCGGGACTCCTCTGCAGACTTGCCTTCGGGGGTCCGAGCCGAGGAAGCACGCGGACGCTGTCTTGAACTTCCCCGTCAACCTGGTCTCCAGTTGCCTTTCGACGGGCGCGTAACCCTCGGATTTCCGGGTTGCAGAGGGGCATTCCCGGAACCCCTCCGCGGCCCTCGCCGTCGCACTGCGTGGCGGGTACATCATCCGCGGCCTTCCGACCGAGGCTCATCGCGTGGGGATTGGCAGAGCCTCTCTCCCCGCAGTTTGATACGACTCGACGCTGTCCGTCGCGCCAGCCTGCAGGCCCCGACTGGATGACTGGATTTCGCAGTAGAACCGATCGCCCGAATGGTCGCATCCCAAGCCGACCCCGTCGGCTGGCATTATCCCTAACGGCGAGGCTTACCGAGCGTCCAGTTCATCCTGACGCGGCAATGGGGCGCGCGCTTCGAGCCGTTCAAGTTCGATCCGTGTGCGGGCACCCGCCCTTAGCAACCGATCGGTGGCCGCACGCAGGCCAGCCCGGCTTGCCGCTGTGTCGCCGGCCAGAGCCTCGTCGAATGCCGCGAGAAATGCCGCGATATCGCCGTCCACCCGTTCGCGCAGTGCCTGATCAATAAACGCGCCAGCCTCCTTCATCTTGCGCGGCTCGCTCATCAGCGGTTCGCTCATCATGCGCATAACGCCGCCATTACGCGGCATTCCATAATGCGCGGGGCTTGCCTGGCTCGCGCGCGGTGGCGATTGCTGAGTACCAGCCGACGGGCCTGCGGAATGCTGGGCCGAGCCGGACGCCTCTGGACGTTCCCCAGCAGAGCGGTGCGCGTCGGCGTGAAAGAGCGAAAGGTGAAGCGTGCGACGCGGCTCATCGCCCGGGGACCGGTCTGCGACGGGACGAGGTTCGTGCACCCCGCTTCCGTCGAGCGGGGGATCGATATTCTGCCGACCCTGATCCTTGCTCTGCGCATCCTGGCTCTCTGCGGTAGGCCTGGCTTCAGGCACCGCAATGGCTTGTTCCGGGGAGAGATCCTCCGCTGGATGACGTGACGGCTTCTTCGGCCTAACTTCCCGCTGTTGAGCCCGGGACCGCGAAGCTGCCGCGCCTTTCTGAGCTGCTGTCCCTGTCCCACCCGCTTTATCGTGCAATGCCTCTATATTTGGGGTCTGGCTCGGGCGGCTCCTTACGGCGTGCGCCTCGGACGATGCAGTGGCAGCCGGCACTGCCCTCTCGGCATTGGAATCTCGTGCGCGGCTACGGTTTAAAATATAACTGATGGCCGGGGGTGAGCAATCATATGTCCGAGCTATATTTGCCAGAGTTTCACCGGCTTCATATCGTTTGATAATCGACGGCCAGTCCTGCTGAGGTATCTTTCCTCGTTTCCCTGATTTCTCCATTCCAAGACCTTTGGCTGCAGCTCTTGTTTCGGGCGCTCCTGACACGCGAATCTCCAGGGGCGATGCCACAGCGGCATCGCTGAACTATGCGGGTCAAAAGATCAACGGCTAGAGTGACGTGCAGCCGGGCAGCTCGCCGAAGCCTGACGGGAGCACCGCAACCCGAGCCCGTCTTAGATACTTCATAATACCGGCTACTCAGTCAACACCGAATCGGTACAACCGTTTACAACGTTCTTGAAAAAAAGAGACTCGACGACACTAAGGCTGCAGCTTCTGGACCGGTACGATTTTGCCGGGATTGAGAATACCGCCGGGATCGAGCGATTGTTTGATCGTGCGCATCACCGCCACCGCTTCGCCATGCTCGGCGAGCAGGAAATCCATCTTGCCGTATCCGACCCCGTGCTCACCGGTGCTCGTCCCCTCCATCGCAAGGGCGCGCGCGACCATACGATCATTTAGACGATTGGCCTCGGCAATCTCGTCGGGGCGGTCTGGATCAATCATAAACACTAAATGAAAGTTCCCGTCGCCCACATGGCCCACCAATGCATATGGGATCGGTGAATTCGCGAGATCCCGCTTGGTCTCGCTGATGCACTCGGCGAGCCGCGAGATCGGTACGCAAACATCGGTCGCCAGACCCTTGGAACCTGGGCGCATTGCCAGCGCCGCGTAGTAGGCGTCATGCCGCGCCTGCCACAGTTTCGAGCGATCCTCCGGTGTGGTTGCCCAGCTGAAATCGTCTGCGCCGAATTCGCTGGCGATGGCTTTGACCGATTCGGCTTGCTCGGCCACCGCCGCCGGCGTCCCGTGAAATTCGAAGAAGAGCGTCGGCGCCACCTTGTGAGCGAGTTTCGAGTATTTGTTGATCGCGGCCATTTGAACGTCATCGAGTAGCTCGATCCGTGCAACCGGAACACCGCTCTGGATTGTCAAGATTACTGTATTGACTGCGTCTTCGATGCTTGGGAACGCACATACCGCGGCCGACACGGCTTCCGGTACGCCGTACAACCGCAGTGTCAGCTCGGTGATGATGCCGAGCGTGCCTTCTGATCCGACGAAAAGGCGGGTCAGATCGTACCCGGCCGCCGATTTGCGTGCACGTCGTGCGGTCCGGATGACCCGGCCGTCGGCGAGCACGACTGTCAGCGCCAACACATTTTCGCGCATAGTCCCGTAGCGCACGGCGTTGGTGCCCGAGGCACGCGTGGCGGCCATCCCTCCGAGCGAGGCGTCGGCGCCGGGATCGATCGGAAAGAACAACCCCGTATCGCGCAGATGTTCGTTGAGCCGTTTGCGCGTGACGCCCGCCTCCACCGTGGCATCCATATCCTCGGTGCTGACCCTTATGATCTGGTCCATCTGAGACATGTCGATGCAGATCCCGCCTGCGAGCGCGGCTACGTGACCCTCGAGCGAGGTGCCGGTCCCGAACGCGATGACCGGTGTCTTGTGTTCGGCACACAGCTTGACGATCCCGACGACTTCTTCAGTGCTGCGAGGGAACGCAACGGCATCCGGAGCATGAGGCGCGTGGTACGATTCGTCCCTCCCGTGATGGGCGCAAACCGCCGCGGAAGTAGAAAGCCGCTCCCCAAGGAGCCGGGCCAGCGAGGCGATCAGGGATGCATCGGGAGGCTTGCGGGAAAGGATGGGTGCGGTCATGGCGGCGATCGAAAAAATCAACAGGTGCCGAGGCGGATCGAGGATTACTCCGCGGTCGCGACCTCCGCAATGCTAATCGAGCGGCCAACCTCTCGGCGGGACAGCTCCGATCTGTCGTTGCGTGAGAGCCCGGGGGCAAAACATTTTCGAAAGTAAGAGGCGAGACAGGCGGTCGTTTATTTCGTTTTCCCGGATCGGCTGCGCCCGTCATTGAGCGACTGACGAGAAAACACTACGTTTCGAGGATTGCAGCGGTGAGGTACGGAGGCCGCGATGGCGCTGGCAGCAGTCAGCCTCGAAGACAAATACCTCCTCGACAGCGGGCGTGTTTATCTGACCGGCACTCAGGCGCTGGTGCGCCTGCCGATGATGCAGCGGCAGCGCGACGTCGCCGCGGGACTTAACACCGCCTGCTTCATTTCCGGTTACCGGGGTTCACCCCTGGGCGGGCTCGACCAGAACCTGTGGAGCGCGCGGCGGTTTGCCGAGCGCAACGATATTCACTTTCAACCCGCGATCAACGAAGAGCTCGGGGCTACGGCGGTTTGGGGGAGTCAACAGGTCGGCCTGTTCCCCGGAGCAAAATATGACGGCGTCTTTGCGATGTGGTACGGCAAAGGACCGGGGGTCGACCGCAGCGGCGATGCCCTGAAGCACGGTAATGCCGCCGGCTCAGCGGCCAATGGAGGGGTCCTTCTGCTCGCAGGGGACGATCATACCTGCAAGTCCTC
>JAFMSA010000268.1 GCA_017353855.1 Alphaproteobacteria bacterium | reverse complement strand
GTCTCTTCCTCGGACCGTTCTGATAGACATTCGATCAGTGCGTGGAGCAATTGCTGCTCCAGCCCGTGTGCCGCTTGGAGGTCGGTGAGTGCTCCCGCACGCGCTTCAGCCATCCGGATCGCGGCCCGATGGAGGTGGAGCAATTCCCTTACCGCCACATGCGGTGGTCGCCAGCGGGCCGCCGGCGGAACCATGAACTGGGACCCATTCACTGCGCGACCATAATCGGCTAACTGCCAGTCCGGCACTTGAATGACTCCCCAGCGAGAAGGTCCCGCTGTTCTTCCGTGCAGCCGCTCGCGGGGGCCGAAAGCAACGATTTCACCGGTTTGGATCTCGACCCCGCCCCAGACCGGCGACGGTCCTCCGCCGATTGGAAACGCGATGAGGACCACGCCCGCCGGCACCGCTATAAAAGCAACGCGTGATTGCGCCTCCTCGACAGCTGCCAGCCGCAACCGCTCGAGCTCGACCTGCGTCATTCGCGCATGGAATTGGCCGCTTCCAGTGACCAGCACCCCGGCCACACCGTCCGCGCTCAAAGCCGCTTGAAAGTCTTCCGCTTCACCAAATACCGACGCCCGGCTGCCCGGCATGTCTGTCTCCGCCCCGCCCGAAGCTACGAGCTTGTGAGGAGAAGCCGGTCCTGGCTATGCAATTTCGGTAAACAGGCGCCAGAGTCACAAAATTGCATATGAGATGCTTTCTCATTCGCCGGCGGCGAGCCTCGGATCGGCGTGCACCGCGGCCGCTCCCCGCTCCGCCGCCGCATCCCACATCAGCCGCGGGTCGAAGGTCTCTGCCGCAAACATCGTCAGAATGACTACGGCGCAAAACGCCATCGCGCCTACCCCGGGCTGGATCGTGATCACCGCGCCGAATACGACGAGCGCGCCGAGCAGCGATTCCATGAAGATGTCGATCATCGACCAGCGCCCGACGAAGCGCACGATCAGGTAAAGCCGGATGCGGTCGCGCAGCCACCCGCCGGCGCCGGTCTGCGTCGCGATCAGCATCACCGAGAGCCCGATGAGCTTTAAGAGCGGCACCAGGATGCTGGCGAAGAACACCAGGGCGGCCAACGGATACAGCCGCGAATGCAGCAGTTCCTCGACGCCGCCGAGGATCGTGCTGGGCTGCCCGGCGCCGAGCTGCATGACGGTCAGCACCGGGTAATAGTTTGCCGGCAGGTAAAGAACCGCGGCGGCGATGAGCAGGGCCCAGGTTCGCGCGATGCTGTTCGGCTTGCGCGCGTGCAGCAGGCTTTCGCAACGTGGGCAGCGGCCATCCCCGTCGCGCGACACACTGACCAGTCCGCAGGTCTCGCAGCCGACCGCGCCGGACGAACCGCGGCAGGAAGGCTCATTCGTGCCGGGGTGACCGAGCCTCTCCCAGACCGCTTCGCGGTCGAGCGCGGCATCCATCCAAATGAGGACAAAGGTCAGGCCGAGCAACGCATAGACGCCGGCGTCGAGGCCGATCGTCACGAGGTCGCCGAGTTTCACGTAGGCGACGAACACGCCAAACACAAAGACCTCGATCATCGACCACGGGCGCAGCCTTTCAGCGAACATGAAAACGCGGCGCAAATGCCTCGGCGGCGCTGTTTGGTAAGACCGGATCAGCACATAGAGCGTACCGATCAGCCGGGTAAGCGGCGCGAGCACCGTGACGAATACGACTACCGCCGCGAGCGCCGCCATGTGTTGCCGGACCAATTCCTCCGGTCCCGAGAACAGGTCGGCGTGATGGGAGATGCCGGCCTTCTCGACGCTCATCAGCTGCGTCGAGCACATGATGACCAGCAATACGAACGCGCACGTGGCGATCGCGATGAGGTGGTCGGGACGGTGATTGCTGGTGCGGCGCAGGATCGTCGGGCAGCGTCCGCATTGGGCGGTCATGCCTGGGGCCAGCGCGGGCACGGTCTGCAGCATCCCGCACCCCGGGCACTCCCGCAGTTGCGGCTCAGTCGCGGGTCGCTTGACAGAAAACCTCGTCATCGACCGACCAACACTGCCGCGAGGCCGTCGGCGAGTTGGCCGACTGCGGTGCTGATTGCATTGACCTCACCCGGAATGCCTGCTTCCGGCGGCCTTACGACAAAGCGGAAATTGCGCAGCAACGGTGCCGACCGCCGCGCCTTGAAGCTGATACCAGCCTGCGCCTGCAGGACAAGATTACCGGAGGCGTCCTCGTCGAGCCGCTGAATGTTGAGCTGGATCGTCGCGTCCGGCGAGGTGGAGATAGCGCCGGTTTCGCTGATGACGGTGCTCCGGGGCAGCCGCTGCCCCAATTCCTCGATCAGCACCCGGCTCAGCATTGCCGAGAGCGGCTCGCCCCACCAGTCGTTCGACATCACGTCGAGCCGGTAGTTCTCCGACGAGCGCACAATTTCCGAGCGCTCCAGATAACGCGCCGTGCCGATCTCTTGCAGCACGATCACCCTGGGTGTGCCGGTCAGGACCGCGCCCTGAATGGGCGCAATCGTGTAGAGCATCGGGCTCGGAGAGGAGCAGGCGGCGAGGGCCACCAATCCCGCCGCAGCAAGCCGGGAGCGGTGTCGCACCCGAGTCACTCCAGCGACCCCGCGGGCCGGCCCTTGATAAGCGCCTCGGGATGGCGGGCCAACAGATCGGAGAGCGCGCGGACCGAGCGGACCGCGTCATTGGCCTGCACCATTAGCCGGCCGAGATCCCGATTGACCTTGGTGTTCTCGCCATAGCCGTTGTCGAGCGAGAGCACCAGTTTGTTGGCGCTCGTCAGGGTTTTCTCCAGCCCGGCAGCGATTTGCGGCAGCTGCTTGGTATCGAGGCGCTGGATCATGCCTTGCGCCGAGGCAATCATTCCGGCCAGGTCGCGCAGCGTCTTCTTCATCTGCGCACCCTGGGTCAGGCTATTGACCGATCCGAGAATGCCGTCGAGATTCTTACCGATCTTCTCGAAAGGCATCGCGTTGACCTTGTTGAGGAGGTCGGTCGCGGAGGCCGTCAGGTTGGCAAACCCGCTGCCTTCTGTCGACGGGATGACGTAATCGGGGCCGTCCATCGACACCTCTGCCGGCGGCGCACTGGAGTCGAATTCAAGCGTCACCTGCTGTTGTCCAGTGATCAGACTCGCGCTTTGCAGGCTCGCGCGCAGTCCTTTTTTTAAGACCGCCTCCACTGCCTCCCGATCCGTCTTGTGCACCCGTTGGCCGACGCCGACGATGCGTTCCGGCTCGACCTCGAACCGCACAGGCGCCACGACGGTGTCCTTGGCGGCATCGTAGCGCAGCCCGACATCGGTAACATCGCCGACCTTGAGCCCGTGCATCGTGACCGCTGCGCCGGCTGCCAGCCCGCTCACCGAGCCGGGGAAATAAGCGATCGCTGGAATCTTGCGCGTGTAGGAGGCGGCGTTTGCCGTCTCCTGGTCAGCGAACAAGGGAAAGACGTGGTTTTCCGATGTCTCGGCCGTGTGGATTGCCGCCCCCGGCGTCTGGAACGCGACGCCGCCGAGCAGCAGCGCTTTCAGCGACTCCATCTGCACTTCGACCCCGGTTCCGGCGAGCTTTACCGAGACCCCCGAAGCGTTCCAGAATCTCGTCTCGTCATGCACATAGCTGTCGTAGGGTGCGCGAACAAAGGCGTGGATCGTGACGTATTCCGCCATGTCGGCGATGTCCCACCCGAGCACCTCACCGACCACGAGGTCACGGAAAAAGATCGGCGAGCCGACCGAGACCGCACCGATCCGCTTGGATTTGAGCAGGAAAGTACGCCCCGGGACGTGCTGTCCCAGCACCGGGGGATCCTCGCGTCCGACGAACTCCCGCTGTTTTTTGCCGGCCTCCGCTGGCGGCAACATGCCGATGTAGGATCCGGAGAGCAATGTCTCGAGACCGGAGATGTTACCGGCGAACAGGCGGGGTTTGACGACCCAGAAGACGGTACCCTCGGTCAGCAGCGGCTCTGCCTGCCGGGTTGTCGCGACAGTGACGACGACGTGAGTCTGGTCGGGCGCAACCTCCAGGTTTTTCACTGTGCCGAATACGATGTCCTTGTATTTGAGCTGCGACTGGCTCGCCTGCAGCCCCTCTCCGCTGTCGAACGAGATCTTAATTGTCGGTCCCTCCTTCGACAGAGTGTCCCAGGCGAGCCAGGCGCCAATTGCGACAGCGATGAGGGGTACAATCCAAATGATGGAAAACCGACGCGAACGGCGCGTCGCGGCGTGCGGCAGCGTTCGCTGCTCGGTGATATTAGTCATGGCTCGTCTCCCTTGGCGGCTGCCGCAGCAAGGCACCGGAAATTCGGTTCATTTGACAAACCCGGTCCCACGGCATGCTGAAATCACACCTGAAACGGGCGACACGCTGAAGAAAAAGGTTACGATCATGCGCTGAAGTTCTGACAGCCAATCGTTAGTAGAGTGCGACTACTCATTTTGACCAAGGGCGACAGAGCTCGGATGGAGCGGCTAGGAGCTAGCGAAGCTCGGGCCGCACTGCTGCCAACCGGCACGCGAAATCACGCTGCTCTCGCTTCAAATGCGCGCGGATCGAGTTCGTACGCCTGTCGCGGGCCCTCACAATACCGATGTCGGGCGATGCAGGCATCATAGGTGCGCACGTCCACCGGCCAGCGCCATCGAGAGCACCGGTAAGATAAGCAGTTGCTTCAGGTTCTGTCCGCCTAGCCCGCCGCTCCGAGCCAATTTGGCGAACGGCGCTCTCCAGATGCTGACTCATCGCACGGATCCTCTTGTTTGCCCGCCCTTGAGCATCTACCACCGAAATGCGCTTCGTCTCGATAGCGAGGCAAAGCCTACCGGGAGTAGGATTCCGCATTGTTGCTATGGGTCTAGCTCTCGGCTATGCAATTTCGGCAAACTGTACGATCGGCCGCCAAACGAGAGTGGGCGAGCTTGCCGACTTTGGTCGCGCGCGCAGCTCGTTTGTTGTTATACCCGCCGTGGGCTGGCGATTGACGCGTGTGTCAGCACGGAAATTGCGTGACCTCCATCGGGCAGCAATCCGGATGGCCGAGGCACGCGCAGAAGTGCTCACAGACCTTCAGGAAACGCATGGGCTGGAGCAGCAACTGCTGCATGCGCTGATCGAATGTTTGTCGGATGCCGAGGAGGTGACAAAAATCGGCCGCCGCCATCGAGAGATTCTTGCCCGGCAAGGACCTGCCTTATTGCTGAACCCTTTTTGTGGCCACGCCGACATCTACGCAGGCCTCGACGTGTAGGAGCGCTTGCTGCGCGAAGCATTTGGGTATGTGGCCGAGCAGGTAGCACCGGCTCTACGGAATGCAACAGGTGCACCGCGCCTTGCGAAGCGTAACTGCGGATGTGACCACGGTCTCTGCGGTCGTGAGACGACATGGCTTCCGCGGCTTCGGCCGCCTCGCCGCCAGTTACCGCCTCCTCGACGGAGAACTGCCATCCGCGACACTGCGGCGAGGCCTGGGCCGGAACATGTTGGGCCAGCAGCGGCGCACCCGGGATTGAGCATCTCTCCATTCCCTCAAAGCGCGATAAACAAGGGCCTGTCGTCAATTGAGCCAAATGATAGCGGCGGCCAGCTGGACACCGCCGAGGAAATTTCGTGCGGTTTTTCGTAGCGTGTGGCGATCGCTCGGAACTGTTGAGCTTACAAAAGAAGTTTTCGATCAAATGGCGCTCCTTGTGGAGCTCCCGGTCGAATTCGCGTGGCGACAGGCGGTCTGGCCGCGGTGGGATGACAGCCGATTTGCCGGCCCAGGGACTCGAGGACCCGGGCATCGGCGTCAAAGGCTTTGTCGGCGATGAGCCGCTCATCGGCCATGGCCGGCAGCAGGGCATCGGCGCCGGCCAGATCGTGCGCCTGTCCTCCAGTCAGCAGAAATGCCAACGGATTGCCGAGCGCGTCGGCCAGGGCGTCGATCTTGGTGCTGGGCCCGCCTCGGCTATGGCCGATCGCCTGATCCTGACGTTTTTTAGCGCGCCAGCGCTGTGTTGGTGCGCCCGAGATAGTGCTGTCGATCATCGCGTATTCTTGTCGGCGTCGGCGGCGAGACGCCCGAAGATCATTTGCCAGACTCCCGTCTCGGCCCACCGGCTGAACCGCCGATGTGTATTCTTCCACTCGCCCAAGCGCTCTGGGAGATCGCGCCAGGGGATCCCGGTCCGATAGCGATAGAGCCCTGCCTCGACGAATCGACGGTTGTCTTGGGCAGTCACGCCCAC
>JAFMSA010000267.1 GCA_017353855.1 Alphaproteobacteria bacterium | reverse complement strand
TACGCAACCGAGCCTGCCGCTGCGGTTATGCCGGAGCTGGTTCATGCGCTCGCCGAGCATACCGGGATCGGCTCCTGGGTCGGCGGAGTGGGGCTCGGCGTCTGTTCGGCGAATAGCGAAATTTTCGAACAGCCCGCCGTGGTGGTGATGACGGCTGCCTTGCCGCCCGACGCGTTCCGGATTTTCGCCGCGACCAATGATCCGGGGTCGGATCTGCCCCGCCGGCATTCCGCCTGGATGGACACGATGCAGCCTGCTTTGGCATTGGTCCACGCCGACCCGCGCTGTCCCGACTTGTCGAAGACGGCCATCGATGTCGCTGCGGCGAGCGGCGCATTCCTGGTTGGTGGTCTGGTCTCGCACCGTTGTGATCATCCGCTCTTGGCCGGGACGGCCGGCGAGGACGAGTTTGCAGGGGAAGGAGTAGCGGGGCTGATGCTCGCTCCCGGTGTATCGGTCGCCACTGGGTTGACGCAAGGCTGCATGCCGATCGGGCCGTCGCGCCGGATCGATGAGGCGCGCGACAACGTCGTCATGGTGATCGACGGGAAGCCGGCACTCACGGCCTTCACCGAAGATATCGGGCCCGGTCTCGCGCAGGATCTGCGACGGGTCGGTGGAGTCATCTTTGCCGGATTGCCGGTCGCAGGTTCCGACACCGGGGACTATCTCGTCCGCAACCTGCTCGCGATCGACCCGGGGCGGGGATGGCTTGTTCTTGGGGCCGACGTCGCGCCGGGCGATCCTATTGTGTTCTGCCGCCGCGACCCGGAGAATGCGCGTCGCGACATGGTCCGCATGGTCCGACAACTCGCAGGCAGGCTCGATGGGCGTCCCAAAGCCGGGATCTATGTCAGCTGCGTCGCGCGCGGGGCTGCGCTGTTTGGCGATCCTGGAGTCGAGCCGACGCTCATTCGTGAAACGCTCGGTGAATTTCCGCTCGTCGGCTTTTTCGCTAACGGCGAGATCTCCCGCGACCGGCTCTATGGCCACACCGGCGTGCTTACTCTTTTTACCTGAACCCGGAGCCCCGACCCGCCGCGTGGACGGATTGCATGTTGCGTCTCTTTGTCGGGATCGGGTTTCCGCCTGAGCTAAAATTGCGGCTGTCGCTGCTGTGCTCCGGAATCCCGGGTGCGAAATGGGTGGATCCCGGAAATTTCCACCTGACTTTGCGTTTCATCGGCGAGATCGGCGAGGACATCGCCGCCGACGTCGATGAGGCGCTGTGCCGGTTGCGAGCGCGCCGGTTTACGATTCAGGTGGCAGGCACCGGGGTCTTTGGCGGCGAAAAGCCGCGCAGTCTGTGGGCGGGAGTTGAGCGGACCCCGGGGCTCGTAGGGCTGCGCGATAAGGTCGAGACAGCACTGATCCGTGCGGGCTTGCCGCCCGAATCTCGAAAATTCGCGCCACACGTTACGCTCGCGCGGCTCCGCAACCCGCCGCTCGATAAACTGCGCCAATTTCTCAGCGCGCATGCGCAATTCCGCGCCGAACCGCTCGCTGTCGAGGGATTCAGTCTGATCGCGAGCTTCCAGACCAAGGCGGGCTCGGTCTACGAGGACCAGGCTGAGTATCCGTTGTTGCACTGACCGGGCCTGGAGGAAGAAGCCAATGGCTCACTGGTTACTCAAATCGGAACCCTCGAGCTATTCGTGGGATCAGCTCGTCGCCGACGGGCGCACCAACTGGAACGGCGTGCGCAACGCGCAAGCGCTCAACAATCTGCGAGCAATGAAGCTCGGCGAGCGAGCTTTTTTCTATCATTCGAACGAGGGCAAGGAGATCGTCGGCGTCGTGGAGGTCGTAAGAACTTTCTACCCGGATGCGGCCGACAAGTCCGGCAAGCTCGGCATGGTCGACGTCAAACCGGTGATGCCCGCCGCGGTGCGGGTTGGCCTTCCGGCGATGAAGGCTAATCCCGAGCTCGCGGGCTTGTCCTTGTTGAAGCAGTCGCGACTGTCGGTTTGCCCGGTCAGCGAGAACGAGTGGTCGACGCTTTGTCGGATGTCGGGCATCGCCGCCTAGGGCTCGCTCAGGATTTAGGCTGGATTGCGAAATTTATTTACGCACTTTCGGAGAGTGACATGCTTGATCGCTTCACAAAAAAGGAGTCGAGCTTTCGTCCCGAGATGGGCGCGGGATACCTCGCGCCGGTGCGGCGCCACCTTGCGATCGTGGACCGGAGCCGCTTGCGCAGCGATTGTCTCAAATTGGCTCTGGCACAGCAGACGCGACGCTGGCGCGTGACCGACGTGGCCGCCGCCTCGGAGCTCGAACGGCTGATGCAGCGCGGTGCGTTGTTCGACGTGATCCTCCTTGGCGAATCGACCTGCGCCCATGTCAATTTTGCCGATATCGCGCTGCTGGCGGACGCTTCACCGGATACTCCGATCCTTGTCGCAGCCGAATGTGACGACCTGGAACGGGCGCAGGCCATTCTTAATGCCGGCGCGCGGGGCTTTCTGCCGACTAGCCATGGCCTAAAGGTGCTGATGGGCGCGCTCGAACGCGTGCGCATGGGCGGGACGTACGTGCCTTTAGCGCTGAGTGAGGCGGCGTCCGTGGCATCGCCTGAGCAAGTGCGGCGCAGTCCGTGGTGCGAGCTGACACGCCGTCAGCGCGATGTGCTGAGTTTGATTGCGGAAGGAAGGTCCAACAAGCTGATCGCCGATGCGCTGAAAATGTCCGAAAGCACGGTCAAGGCGCATGTGAAACAGATCATTCGGCGCCTCAACGTCGCCAACCGCACGCAGGCGGCGTTGCTCGCGACGCGGGCGAGTGCGGAGCGCCCGCCCACCCCCGGCTAAACGCTGCGCGAGATCGCACAAGATAGACCGATCGGCAGGGCGACAGCCCTTCGGGCCGCTGATCGCGAGAGCGTCTCCGACAAGCCGGGCCGACGCGGCCTGCCGATCCCTCGCTTCCAATCCTGAACCGGTTCGGCGTATATTTCGCGCGTTCCGATGTGGTCGTCGGTCGCGGGAAGGCGTTGTGGTGGCGAAACACCCCAAGTTCCGATGTCGATATTCGCCGGCGTTTCCGGAATAGGCTCCACGACCGTATTTTCTCGGGAGAAACGGAATGCAGAATCAGACCGACCTGTCTGAAGCTGAGATTGCCGTCCACTGGCAGGAAGAGAAATATTACTATCCACCTAATAAATTTATTGCGCAGGCTAATGTAACTGACAAGCAAATCTACGAAAAATTCAGCCTCGACAAATTTCCCGAGTGCTTCAACGAACATGGCGATCTTCTGGACTGGTATAAGCGCTGGGACAAAACGCTTGATACCAGTAATCCCCCATTCTGGAGATGGTTCGTCGGCGGCACACTTAATGCAAGTTACAATTGCGTAGACCGCCATTTGGCGACGAACAAGAACAAAACCGCCATTCATTTCGTCCCGGAGCGGGAAAGCGAGGCCATACAGCACATCACCTATCAGGAGCTGTATGTCCGGGTGAACGAGTTTGCGGCTCTGTTGCGAGATTTCTGCGGGTTAAAGGCGGGAGATCGGGTCACCCTGCACATGCCGATGGTGCCCGAGCTGCCGATAGCGATGTTGGCCTGTGCCCGGCTGGGCGTCATTCATTCGCAAGTATTCAGCGGCTTCAGCGGCAAAGCCTGTGCCGATCGGATCGTCGATTCCACAAGTCGCGTGCTGATCACGACGGACGCCTATTACCGCAACGGCGCTCTCCAGGATCAGAAGGAAAAGGCCGATATCGCCGCCGAGGACGCAGCCCAGCAAGGCCACCAGGTCGAGAAGGTCCTGATCTGGGAGCGCCATCCCGGCAGATATTCGAGCCCGACGCCCATCGTGGAAGGACGTGATTACATCGTCAACGATCTGCTCACGAACAATCGCGGCAAGCGGGTCGAGCCCGAGGCGATGCCTGCGGATGCGCCGCTTTTCCTGATGTATACGAGCGGAACGACGGGCAGGCCGAAGGGCTGTCAGCACAGTACCGGAGGTTATCTCGCCTATGTTGCCGCCACCTCGAAATACATCCAGGACATCCATCCCGAAGATGTTTACTGGTGCATGGCGGATATCGGCTGGATCACCGGCCATTCGTACATCGTCTACGGGCCGCTCGCACTAGGTGCGTCCTCGGTCGTCTACGAAGGCGTGCCCACTTACCCCGATGCCGGGCGCCCATGGCGGATCGCAGAAGAGCTTGGTGTCAATATCTTTCACACCTCCCCGACCGCAATCCGCGCGCTGCGTCGCGCCGGCCCCGACGAGCCCAACAGTTACGACTATCACTTCAAGCATATGACGACGGTCGGTGAGCCCATCGAGCCGGAGGTCTGGCGCTGGTACTACAGCGTCGTCGGCAAGGGCGAGGCGGTGATCGTCGATACCTGGTGGCAGACGGAAAACGGCGGGTTTCTCTGCAGTCAGGTCCCGGCGCTCGGGCCGATGAAACCCGGAAGCGCCGGCCCCGGGGTTCCGGGTATTCACCCGGTGATCTACGACGAGGACGGGAACGAGATCCCCAGCGGGTCGGGCCGGGCCGGCAATATCTGCATCCGTAATCCCTGGCCGGGGATTTTCCAGACGATCTGGGGCGACCCCGACCGCTTTGTGGCGCAATACTACGCGCGCTACTGCAAAGACAAAAACAGCAAGGACTGGCGCGACTGGCCCTACTTCGCGAATGACGGGGCCGTGCAGGCGAGCGACGGCTATTATCGGATACTCGGCCGGATCGACGACGTGATCAATGTCGCGGGACATCGCTTGGGCAGCAAAGAGATCGAGTCCGCGGCACTGACCGTCCCGGAGGTGGCCGAAGCGGCGGTCGTGCCGGTCGCCGACGCAGTCAAGGGCAAGGTTCCCGATCTTTACGTCGCGCTAAAACCCAATTCGAAGCCTAGCCCGGAGCTGCACAGGCGCATCTCCGATGCGATCGTCTCGGAAATCAGCCCGATTGCGCGCCCGGCACATGTGTGGATCGTGCCCGATATGCCGAAGACCCGTTCGGGAAAAATCATGCGACGGGTGTTGGCGGCAATCTCCAGCGGTGGGGACGCGGGGGATGTTTCGACGCTTGCCAACCCCGAGGTCGTGGAAGAATTACGGCGGATGGTGGACGTCTGACCCGCTCGCTGTGAATGGGGCGGGGTTTCGCCCGCCCCATTCACGATTTATCCGTCTTCGTAACCGGGTGTTTCCAGCAGCGACGGATCCGCGACTTCGGCTCGCTCGGCCTTGCCAAAGCCGTTGAAGCCGGTGCGCAGGCACGCACCGTACGCGCCGAGCTGACCAAGTTCGACCCAATCCCCCTCGCGCATGTCGGCCGGCAGCCGAAACGGTCCGCGCATCCGGTCGGCGCTATCGCAGGTCGGTCCGAACAGCGTGAAATCCGCGAGCGGCGTCTCGGCGTCATCGGCTTGACCGAGGCGGATCCGGCGTGCCGGGAAGCGGAAGCCGGGCACGCCAGCATCGCTCAGACTGCCATAGACGCCGTCGTTCACGAACAGCGTCTCGCCGCGGCGCAGCTGAACCTGTACGACGACCGATCCGCCGCTGGCCACGAGGGCCCGGCCGGGCTCGGCCCACAGTCGGACAGTCCCGGGCAGCGCTTCAGCGGCCGCTTCGATGGCGGCGACGTAGTCTCGGAGCGAGGGCGGCGCCATATCCGGGTAGCTGACCGGGAACCCACCGCCGACATCGATGATATCGACGCAGACGCCGGAATTTGCGATCGCTTCGGCCGCCAGTGCCATCGCACGCGCATAGGCCTCGGGTTCGAGGCATTGCGAGCCGACGTGGAACGCGATGCCAAGGCGGGCGGCATGGGGCCGGGCGGCGCGTAACAGCGAGATTGCTTCCTCGAGGGGCGCGCCGAACTTGCCCGAGAGGTCGTAGACAGCGCTGCCCTTGGGCAAGGCGAGCCGCACGACCAACCCCAAAACCGGCGGGTCGCCGACCAAACCGACCGGTACCGTCTCCTGCAGAATTTTCGCGAGCTCGTCTGCGCTGTCGAACACGAAGTCGGTAACGCCGCAGCTGTCGAACGCCTCGCGGATGGCCGGCCGCGACTTGACCGGGTGCATAAAATGGATCTCGGCGGCGGGCAACAGGTTGCGCACGAGCGCGACCTCGTAGAGCGAGGCGCAGTCGAAGTGCCGGATCCCCCCGGCCCACAGTGCACGCAGAACGCGCGGCTCGGGGTTGCACTTCACAGCATAGAGGACATCGCCCG
>JAFMSA010000855.1 GCA_017353855.1 Alphaproteobacteria bacterium | reverse complement strand
GCTGCCAAAATGCTCTCGACCATCGACGTCCTGTCCGGAGGACGGCTCGTTGTCGGCGTCGGCGCCGGCTGGCTGCAGGCCGAATTCGACGCCGTTGTGGGCACGCCATTCGCCGAGCGGGGCAGAGTTACGGATGACTATCTGAGAGCATTTCGGAGACTGTGGACGGAAGAGATGCCGCGATTGGACGGCAGCTGGGTGAAATGCCACGACATTTTCTTCGAGCCAAAGCCCGTGCAAAAGCCTCACCCGCCGATCTGGGTCGGCGGCGAAAGCAGGCCGTCACTACGTCGCGCCGCGAGGTTTGGCGACGCCTGGTATCCAATCGGCAGCAACAATAGGCATTTGCTCGATACCCTGCCGCGATACCGCGCGGGAGTCGACCGGCTCCGCGAACTGACGGCCGAAGCCGGGCGCGACCCCGCGGAGGTCGCGCTTACTTACCGCGTCAAACGGTACGGTGAGGCGGTGCCGCAAAGGGCCTCCGACGGTGAGCGGCGGCTGTTTTCGGGCGACGCCGCAGACATCCTCGCAGACCTGAAGGCATTGCGGGCTCTCGGAGTCCGCGCGATCGACGTCGATTTCGAACGTCCCGATGCGGAAACTTCGATTGCCGAAATGCGCTGGTTTCAAGAGCACGTGATCGCGAGGCTGTAACGGTCGAGGGACCGCACCGGCTGGTGAGGTGCCGACTTGCGCTCGGCGCCGACACAAGCGCGCGGGTGCGCAGAACGAAAGATGCCGGCCCCCGGTGCGACGCAAAGAGCGGTTACTTCGACGACCAGATCGTCGCGCGCGGGCTGATCCTGCTTCCTGGGCGGCTACGGCACACGATGGTCTTCGGCTGACGTCTCCGACGCCTCCGGATCCGCCGTGGCCGAAGACGTTCGCCTGGGCTCGGGAGGAAGGCCGCAGAACACTCAGCCGGTTGCCATCGGCAAATCCGGGTCGGTGGCCCATTCGCTCATCGACGCGTCGTAGAGCTTGACCTCGGAATGGCCGAGCATGACAAGCGCCAGCGCATCCGCACTGGCCGCGATGCCGCCGCCGCAATACGTGATGACGCGCTTGTCGAACGCGCCAATCGCCTCGAAGCGCTTGCGCAGTTCGGCCGGCGGCAGAAATTCGTTCGTGGCCGGATCGATCAGATGAGCCGCCGGCAGGTTGACGCTGCCCCTGATGCGGCCGGGCCGCCCGTAGGTATTCCCGCCGGTGCCGGCATGCTGCTCGGGCAGGAGCGCATTGATCGTGCACGTCCCGTGATCCCCGATCGCCTGCAGCACCTCCCCTTTGCCGACCATCAGCGGACGCTGCTCGCGCACGACAAAATTCCCCGGCGAAGCAGGATTTGCGGGACCGGTAGCGACCGGCCTGCCTTCGCGGCTCCATTTCTGCCAGCCGCCGTTCAAGACCGCCGCGTCGTCGAAGCCGAAGACCCGCAACAACCACCAGACCCGCGTCGCCCACCAAGGGTTGGCCGTGCTGTAGAGTACGACGCGCGTGCCTTCGCCGATGCCAAAGCGGCTCATCGCTGCGGCAAAATCTTCGGACGAAGGCAGCATGAAGCGAAAGCGATGGTTCTTGTCCGAGAGATCGCCCTGAAGGTCGACGAATTGTGCCCCCGGGACGTGCCCCCTTTCGAAATCGGCCCGCCCCGGCACAACCTGATAGGTGATCTTTGGGTCCGGGATCAGATGCGTCGTGCAGTCCAGAATGCGCAAATGAGCGTCGCCCAGCTGGCCTTCCAGTGTCTCTGTCTCGATCACGAATTCGGGATGGACGAAGCCTTCTGCTGTGCTCATGCCGGGCTCTCCCTCGACTAGTGCTGGGGCAGCGAAGCGGCGACCGGTGGCCGTTGGCGATGAAAGTCGCTCGCCTGCTCGAAAGCATAGCCGACGCGCAACACACCGGCTTCGTCAAACGGCTTGCCGACGATCTGAAATGCGAGTGGCAGGCCGTTCTCGAAGCCGATCGGCACCGAGA
>JAFMSA010000266.1 GCA_017353855.1 Alphaproteobacteria bacterium | reverse complement strand
CGATCTGGCGGTGATGCGCAACGGGCGCCCGTCGTTCAGCCGCCTGCTACCACGGCTGTTGCCCGACGGTTCGACCCTCGTGGTGGGCCGGGACATGCAGGACCGGCGAGAGATCGAGCAGCTCGTATGGCGTGCGCTCCTGGCAGGCGGAGCCGTCGCCTTGCTGCTCGCGATTGGCGGCGCTCTGATATTTCGCAGACAGCTCGAGCACAGAGTCGGAGCGATCCGCCGCACCGCTCTCGAGATAGAGGCGGGCGACCTTAGCCGCCGGATTCCGATTCCGGACGTGGAGGATGAGTTTGGACGGCTCAACCGGGACATCAACCGCATGCTCGACCGCATCGAGCATCTGATGAACGGCGTGCGGCATGTGTCCAATGCGATCGCTCATGATCTTCGTACCCCGCTAGGGCGCATCCGCAGCCGGCTCGAAGAGGCGCTAGGCTCCGACGCCAGCACGGCGAAGCTTGCCGGCACGGCACGTTTTGCCATTCAGCAGGTCGACGACCTCATCCAGATGCTCGACAGGCTGCTGCAGATTGCCGAAGCGGAATCGGGGGCGCGGCGCCAATCCTTTGCTCACGTACCGCTGGCCTCGGTGCTCAGCGACGTCGTCGAGCTCTACGACGCGGCTGCCGAGGCGGAAGGGATCACTCTTGTCAGCAAGATCGAGGGCCGACCGCTGGCGCTCGGCGACAAGAACCTTCTTACCAGCGCGCTCGCCAACCTCATCGACAACGCGCTGAAATATGCGGGCAGCGGCTCAACCGTGCAGGTTCGTGCGATCGAAATACGCGAGACCGTCTCGCTGATCGTTCAGGACGATGGCCCAGGCATCCCGCCTATGGAGCGAACCCGCGTCGTCGATCGGTTCTACCGGCTCGATCAAAGCCGGAGCCTGCCCGGCAACGGGCTTGGTCTCTCGATCGTGACGGCGATCGCTTCGTTGCATTGGGGGAAGCTCTGTTTGGAGGACGCAGCTCCGGGGCTGGTGGCGCGCATCGTCCTGCCGCGCGCCGAGGTTGTCGTCCCGAGGGCAAGTCAGACGGAACTGCTGCGGTTCAAAACCAGCGGCTAGAGGCCTCGATCGCAATCGCCGCCAGAAGGGCCGATGCGTACGAGGAAATGGCACTCGACCGCTATATGCGGCTGGACGGCCTATTCCGTCGAGATGACCTTCCCCGGTGTCGGTTCCTGCTCCTTCAAGTTCACGACGGCGGTCCGGGAGGTCCCCGACCATTTGCCGTTCGGGCCGCCTGCGGACGTGGAACAGGCCGTGACGAGGAGCTTGCCGAGCACAGGCGGCGGCGCCTGCGAGCCGCCGTGCACATTACCAAATGGTAATCCGCTGGAAAGATCGCCGAAAGCCGGGGGCGGCTAAGTTGCTCGCGACGTTCGGGTTTGGCATCGGGAACGCGAAGTTCTTCAGATCAAGGGGCCTCGTCACTGCGAGCGCAGTAACGCAATCTCGTCGAGAGACCCGGCGGCTTCGAGATCCGCGCCCCCGCGGAACGTTCGCTCCGAGGGCGGCTGCCCGGGGGCCTCGCAATGAGAGGCCCTCATTTCGTCGGTCGGAGTTCGCAATGACGACACGATCGGCTCCGAGTTGCTTCTGGCTCCCTCTGAGCCGATCTGGGGGCAGGTTTGATGGCAGGGGATGCCAAGTCGCCGATTTCGGGGAAACGCCTGCGCCGTACGAAATCAATCGCCTTCGTGCTGGCCGCCGGCATCGGGGCCGCGGCTGCAGCATGGGTCTGGCAGTCCCGCGCCCAGCGACCGGAACCCGTTCAATCCGCAAAATCGACAGATCCGGTGGGAACCCTCCGGCCCACGCAGGAGCAATGGCGGACACTCAAGCTCGAGCCCGTGACGCTCAGAGCCTTTCTTCCCGAGCAGGTTACCGAGGGGACGATCGCCGTTGATGACGATCTGACCACGCCGGTCTTCTCGCCTTACTCCGGACGTGTCACGAAGGTGATTGGGATGCTCGGCGATGTCGTCGAGCCCGGCGCTCCGCTTTTTGTCATTAATGCGAGCGAGTTAGTGCAGGCGCAAAACGACCTGATCACTGCGCTCGCCAATCTGCAAAGCTCCCGCTCGCAGCTCAAAATGGCGCAGACTACCGAGAAGCGTGCCCATGAACTCTACTTGGCGCAAGGCGGTTCGCTAAAGGATTGGCAGCAGGCTCAGACCGATCTGATCACCGCACTGAACACAGTCCGCAGCAATGAGATCGCGCTGCACGCGGTGCGTCGCCGGCTGCGCATCCTCGGCAAGACCGACCAGGAAATCGCCGCGCTCGAAGCCTTGCCGACGCAGAAGCTCGATTCAGTGGCGACTGTGACGGCGCCGGTCCGCGGCACGATTATGCAGCGCCAGATCGGGGTGGGTCAGTACATCAACAGCGAGGCTGCGGGCGCTACGAATCCGGTCTACACGATCAGCGATCTGTCCACGGTGTACCTGATCGCGAATGTCCGGGAGGTCGATGCGCCGTTGATGAAGGTGGGCCTGCCGCTCGAAGTGCATGTGCTGGCCTATCCGGGTCGCGCTTTCAAGGGAAAGGTCTCATACGTCGCGCCGTCGATAGATCCGACTACGCACCGCCTGCCGGTTCGTGCGGATGTCGAAAACCCCGACGGGGCCTTGAAGCCCGGCATGTTCGCGAATTTCAGCATCATCACCGGTGAGGCGTCGACGGCACCGGCGGTGCCGCCGAGCGCAATCGTCTATGAAGGGGAGCGGGCGCGCGTCTGGGTTGCCGGCGAGGGCGACACTTTGGCGCTGCGCGAGGTCCGCACCGGACGGATCAGTGACGGTATGGTCGAGATCCGCGCCGGCTTGTCGCCGGGCGAAAAGGTCGTGACGAGCGGCACCGTCTTTATCGATCGCGCCGCCCGGACGGACTAAACCGCGGATCGGGTTCATATACATGAACGCGGTCGTCGCCCTTGCGCTCAAGCAACGCGTCCTGATCGTCGCGCTGCTGGTGTTCGTTTTCGTCGCCGGCATCATCAGCTTTATCAAGCTCAACATCGAGGCTTATCCCGATCCGGTGCCGCCGATGGTCGATGTCATCACGCAGAATGCGGGGCAATCGGCGGAGGAGATCGAGCGCTACATCACGATACCGATCGAAATCCAGATGGCAGGGATTCCGCACGTGACCGCCGTGCGAACAATCTCCCTGTTCGGGCTGTCGGACGTAAAAGTGCAGTTCACCTATAACTTCACTTATGATCAGGCCGAGCAACGGGTGATCAATCGGCTATCGCAGCTCTCGCCGCTGCCCAACGGGGCGACACCGCAAATCAACCCCGACAGCCCCACCGGCGAGATCTACCGGTACCGTATCGTCGGTCCGCCCGGCTATTCGGTCACCGACCTTAAGACACTCCAGGACTGGGTGCTCGAACGTCGGTTCAAGGCGGTGCCCGGGGTCTTGGACGTCAGCGGCTGGGCCGGCATGACCAAGACTTACGAGATCACCGTGGATCTCGACAAGCTGCTTGCTTACGGTCTCACCTTGCCGCAGATGCTGCAAACCCTCAACAACAGCAATATCAATGTCGGCGGACAGACCGTCAATTTCGGCCCGCAATCTGCCGTCGTGCGTGGCGTCGGGCTGATTCACACGTTGGACGATCTGCGGAACACGATGTTGACGTCTAACAACGGTTCGCCGGTCTACGTCAAAGACATCGCCACAGTAATCGTCGGCCACAAGCCGCGTCTCGGCATCGTCGGGCAGGACGATCACGATGATATCGTCCAGGGCACCGTCTTGATGCGCCGCGGCGAACAGAGTCTGCCCACCATCCGCCGCGTCGAGGCCGAGGTCGAGAAAATCAACAGCGCCGGCATTCTCCCGCCGGGTGTGCATCTGGAGAAGATCTACGACCGCCGGGAGTTGATCAACGTCACGACGCACACAGTGTTGCACAACATGATCTTCGGCATCGTGCTGATCTTTTTCGTGCAGTGGATGTTCCTCGGGAATTTGCGCACTGCCGTTATCGTCGCGGCGACGATCCCGTTCGCCCTGTTCTTTGCGATCACGATAATGGTGCTGAGGGGAGAGTCGGCGAATCTGCTGTCGGTGGGCGCCATCGATTTTGGACTGATCGTCGACGCGACCGTGATCATGGTCGAGAACATCTTCCGCCACCTGAGCGAAGGCGAGCAGCACCATGAGTATGCGACCGTCGGCGTCGCCCAGCGATACGGCCTGACCGGCAAGCTGAGGACGATCTTGCGATCGGCGAGCGAGGTCAATCAGGCGATCTTTTTCGCTGCCGGCATCATCATTGCAGGTTTTGTTCCGCTGTTCACACTGAGCGGCGTCGAAGGACACATCTTTGGCCCGATGGCCAAGACCTATGCCTACGCTATCGCCGGAGGACTGATCGCCACCTTCACGATTTCGCCGGCATTGAGCGCGCTGCTCTTACCGGACCGGGTGCGCGAGACCGAGACGCTGATCGTGCGCGGCTTGCGCCGCATCTATGAGCCGCTGCTCAACTTCGCGCTTGCCAACCGTATCGTGACGCTCAGCGGGGCGGCGGTCCTCGCGATATTGGCGCTACTCGGGGTGCGGGCATTGGGACTCGAGTTCCTGCCCCATCTTGAGGAGGGCAATCTGTGGATCCGCGCCACCTTGCCGCCAACGATTTCGCTCGAAGAGGCCGCCCCCTACGTCAACCATATGCGCCGGATCATTCGCGGCTTTCCCGAAGTCGTCACCGTCATCTCGCAGCTCGGCAGGCCGGACGACGGCACCGATGCCACGGGCTTTTTTAATGCCGAATTCAACTTGCCGCTCAAGCCGGCCGATACCTGGCCCGAGGGTGTCGACAAGGAGAAGCTGACCCAGAAAATCAGCGATACGCTTGCGGCAGAATTTCCGGGTGTCGATTTCAACTTCTCGCAATACATCCAGGACAACGTCGAGGAAGCGGCCTCCGGAGTAAAGGGCGAGAACTCGATCAAGCTGTACGGCAACGATCTCGACGCGATTCAGAAGACCGCCTACAAGATAAAGCAGGTGATGAAGACGGTTCCCGGCGTTACCGATCTCGCCGTCTTCGATACGGTCGGCCAGCCGACCGTAAACATCGATATCGACCGCGAACGCGCGGCACGCTATGGCCTGGCTCCCGGTGATATCAACACGACGATCCAGGCGGCGATCGGCGGCACGACTGCCGGCAATGTCTACGAATATGGCAGCGACCGCAATTTCCCAATCATCGTCCGCCTCGCGCCGCAGTACCGCCAAAGCCTCGATGCAATCCGACATATCACGGTCGGCGCAACCAATCCGAGCGGCAGCGGGGTCGTCCCGATCCCGCTCGGCGATGTGGCCAAGGTGAGGCTTGTCTCGGGCCCGTCTTTTATCTATCGCGAAAATCAAGAGCGTTATATACCGATTAAATTCAGCGTGCGGGATCGGGATCTCGGAAGCGCAGTGCTCGAGGCCCAGCGCAAAGTCGCGGCGCAGGTGGCATTGCCGCCCGGCTCGCGTATTGAATGGGTCGGCGAATTCGGCGAATTGCAAGAGGCGATCGAACGGCTCGCGATCGCAGTGCCACTCAGCCTCGCCCTCATTTGCATGCTTCTGTTTGTTAGCTTCGGTTCGATTATCGACACTATGATTGCGGCAGCCGCAATGCCGATGGGCCTGACCGGCGGGATCCTTGCACTGGCGCTGATTGGAATGCCGTTCAGCGTTTCGGCGGCGATCGGCTTTGTCGCACTGTTCGGCATCTCGGCAATGAATGGGATCATCGTCATCGCTTATTTCAATACCCTGATTGACGCCGGCGCCGAGCGCCGTGCGGCTCTTGCGCGCGCCTGCCTCGTCAAGATGCGCCCGGTGGTAATGACCTGCATCGTCGCCTGTGTCGGACTATTGCCGGCGGCGGTTTCCGCGGGGATCGGCTCGCAGGTCCAAAAGCCACTCGCCGTGGTCGTGGTCGGCGGCAGTTTTATGGCTCCAATATTGATCTTGCTGGTCCTGCCTGTGCTGATCGACCTCTTTTCGCGCCGCACGATACCGCTCGGAGCCCGGCAACCTGCACCGGCCGAATAGGGATGCGCAGCCTCAACGGTGCGGGCGGCTGCCTGCTCGCAATTGCGGCCGCGCTCAGCGGCTGCGCTGTCGGGCCGGATTTTGAGCGACCTGCGGCACCGGAGGTCGAGGACTACACGAAAAGCCCGCTCCCCGCCAGGACGGTATCG
>JAFMSA010000265.1 GCA_017353855.1 Alphaproteobacteria bacterium | reverse complement strand
GCTGCTGATACTGCGAGATCTGATAGCCGGCCGGCAGATCGGGATAGAAATAATTTTTGCGCTCGAAAACGCTCTCGAGCCGGATTTCGGCGTTGAGGCCGAGCCCGGTCCTGACCGCCTGTTCCACGCAGAACCGGTTGATGACCGGCAACATTCCTGGAAAAGCGGCGTCGACCGGCGAGACTTGCGTGTTGGGCTCGGCGCCGAAATCGGTCGCCGCACCCGAAAACAGCTTCGCCCTCGAGATGACCTGGGCATGGACCTCGAGCCCGACCACCATCTCCCAAGGTCCGGTGCGACCCTCGATCACGCGCGGTCTCCTGCAAGGAAGCTCGGAAGACATTGAAACTGCGCGACGCTTTCAAGTACGCCGGCGACACGCAGTACGGTTTCCTCGTCAAACGCCCGCCCGATGATCTGCACCCCAATCGGCAGCCCTTCGAGAAGTCCGACAGGCACCGAAATGGCCGGCACCCCGGCAAGGCTGGCCGGCACCGTGAAGACATCGTTCAGGTACATTTCGACAGGATCGTCGCTTTGTTCACCAATCCCAAAGGCAGCCGAGGGCGCGATCGGCGTGAGAATGCAGTCGACATTCTTGAATGCTTCGGCAAATTCGCGCGCGATCAACGCGCGCACTCGCTGCGCCTTCAGATAATAAGCTTCGTAATAGCCGGCGGAGAGCACATATGTGCCGATCAACACCCGGCGGCGAACCTCGGCACCGAACCCGGCGGCGCGGGTGAGTTCGTACATATCCTCGAGGCCGTCGGCTTCCACTCGCAGACCGAAGCGCACGCCGTCATAGCGCGCGAGGTTTGAGGACGCCTCGGCCGGCGCGATGATGTAATAGGTCGGCAACGCGTGTTTGGTCAGCGGCAGGGTGATTTCGACGACCTCCGCACCGGCCTCACGCAGCCATTGCCCCGCATCGTGCCACGCCGCCTCTATCTCGACACGCATGCCGTCATGCCGATATTCCTTCGGGATCCCGACGCGCAGGCCGCGGACGTCGCCCGTCAGAGCAGCCTCGAAATCCGGCACCGGCAGCGGCGCGGAGGTCGAGTCCTTCGGATCGTGGCCGGCCATCGTGCGCAGCATGATCGCCGCGTCGCGCACGGTTCGGGTCATCGGCCCGGGATGGTCAAGCGAGGAGGCAAACGCGACGACCCCCCAGCGCGAGCAGCGGCCATAGCTCGGCTTCAACCCGACAATGCCGCAGAAGCTGGCCGGCTGACGAATCGACCCGCCGGTGTCGGTGCCGGTCGCAGCGAGCGCCGCGCGGGCCGCAACCGCGGCTGCCGAGCCGCCCGACGATCCCCCCGGCACCAGCGGCCGGTTGTCCCCCGGCCGTCGCCAGGGGTTCTCCACCGGGCCGTAATAGCTCGTCATGTTCGACGAACCCATCGCGAATTCGTCGAGGTTGGTCTTGCCCAGCATCACGGCGCCAGCCTGCCACAGCTTCTCGGTGACCGTGGATTCGTAGGGCGGGCGAAACCCGTCGAGAATGTGCGACGCTGCCGTCGTCAACACACCTTTCGTGCAGTAGAGGTCCTTGACCGCGATCGGGATGCCGTCGAGCGGCAAACCCTCGCCGCGGGCGAGCCGCCGATCCGCCGCGTCCGCCATCGCCAGCGCGCGGTCCGGGGTCGGTGTGATGTAAGCGTTGAGCGGCTCGGCCCGTGCGATCGCATCATTGTAGGCGAGCGCCAGCTCGCGCGCGGAAAAAGATTTGCCGACCAGGCCGTCACGCGCTTCGGCGAGGCTCAACGCCAATAGCGAGCCGTCGCTCACTCGACCGCCTTGGGCACGATGAAGAAGCCCCGGGCCGTGCGCGGGGCACTTCCGAGAATCTCGTCCCGGCGCCCGCCATCACTCACCTCGTCCCCGCGCATCGGAAGGCCGGTTGCGGCGACGCTCGCCATCGGCTTCACCCCCGCAGTATCGACTTGGTTGAGCTGCTCGACCCAGCTCAGGATACGCGAGAGCTCTTCAGCCAACGGATCGAGCTCAGCCTCGGAAACCCTGATGCGTGCCAGAGCGGCGATGTGTGCCAGGGCGGCTTTGTCCAGTGCCATGCTTTCACGATCTCCGGAATCGACGCTCAAAAAGGGCTATCATCGGTCGTGATCCTAAACAATCCTGTGGAGCTGCGCGACGCGGTGCCGCCGGGTGGGCGGCTGATGGGCCTCGACGTCGGGACGAAGACGATCGGCCTTGCTCTGTCGGACACCCGCCGGATCATCGCCACTCCGTTCGAAACAATCCGCCGGCGGCGCTTTCGCGAAGATATGACGCGCCTCTTCGCGCTGATCGAGACGCACGGTGTCGGGGGACTCGTCATCGGCCTGCCTCTGACCCTTGCCGGTGGCGACGGCCCGCGCACGCAATCGGTACGCCAGTTTGCGAGAAACCTCGTCGCGCTGCGCGACCTGCCGGTTGCACTCTGGGACGAGCGCCTCTCCACCGCCATGGTCACCCGGGAGATGATCGCTGCCGACCTTACCCGCAAGCGACGCGCCGAGATCGTCGACCGCGTCGCGGCCGCGTACATCCTGCAGGGCTGCCTCGATTACCTCGCCCGCCCCTCGTAAACCTTGTCGGTCGGCCAAACCGGGCTACAACCGCAACAGCGCCGACGATGTGCGGTCATTGCCCGACGACCCCGCAGCTTGGCGGAGCGCACCAGGAGTGCCGGCCGCGGTCTGCCGTTGGTCGACGCGCCCCGCGTCGGCGACCAGGCACGCCACCTCGGTTCCTTTCGGCGGCAAAACCCGCAACGGCGCTGCGTTCAAGGGCATCATGCTGTTCTTCAATCTCTGGCGGCGCTTCGAGGAGCGCCCGCAGCGCCCCCACGGCTTGGCCGCGGCCGTCGTTCGACTACCCGGCCACCACATCCGCACCCGCCGCAGCCCCTGCGCCGGTCTGCCGGTCGCCCTCGTTTGCACGTATTCGAACTCCGCAGCGGGTGCGGGAGCCGAACGCAGCATCGCGATGCGTGGCTTGCAACGAGGACCGGACGTGCGACCTTTATAAGGCGACCACAAGGTAATTTCCCGCGAGCTGCCGTATGAGCAACGCAACAGACCTCGAAGACATTCGCCGCCAGTTGGCGGCGACGATCAACGCGCATTGGAAGCTGTTTCTCGCGCAGGGCATCCTGATGATCGTGCTCGGTCTTGTGGCCGTCACCGAGCCGTACATCGCCACACTGGCAGTGGGGATCTTTGTCGGCTGGCTCTTCTTCGGCGGCGGCATTATCCGGGCGCTGTCGATGTGGCACTCGCGCCAGGCGCCGGGCTTTGTCGGGTCGATGCTGACCGCATTGCTGTCCGTTATGCTCGGCCTGATCTTGATGTTTCGACCCCTCGCCGGTGTGCTGACCCTGACGATGGTGCTGGTCGCGTTCTTCGTCATCGAAGGAGTCGCCTCGGTTCTTGTCGCGGTTCAACATCGCGATCACCTGCGCAGCTGGAGCTGGATGCTGTTCAGCGGCGTTATCGATCTGACGCTCGCCTGCCTGATCTGGGCCGGCTGGCCGAGCACGGCCGACTGGGCGATCGGGCTTCTCGTCGGAATCAATATGCTGTTCCTCGGATTGTCCCTGGTGATGACCGCGCTCGCGGGGCGCGGCTGACGAGTAACCCCTCAAGCGAGCGAGGGCTCCGGCGCTCGGGACCGGGGATCGGCGGTCCTCCGGCGGGTATCGGTGATCCACGGGCTCTGCCACGATCCTCCTTCATATGTGCCGCGCGCTCGCGAATTCGCCGCCGTCAAACAGGCAACACATCGCCGCCAGGTCGGTACGTTACCGCCGAAGCAGCGGCGACGCGTTCTTTCGAGCCCCAGGGACAGTACGCTTCCGGGCACCCCCGGGATTGGCGTTCGAATCGGGTCATCAGCTGCCGGTGCGCATTTATCAGCGTTTGTCCCGGCCCTTGTGCGACAGTCGGGAGAAATCCGGAAAAGCTGCTCGATGGACACGATCCTCCCTCTCACCCGCCATCACGTCCGCAAAAGGCGGTAGCGATGCGGACCTGGCCCGAAATGAGCCTGCGGATAAGGGACATCTTTGGGTTGACCCTCAGGCCGTGGCCGGCGCGTTGACGATCCGGCCGAGCTCCCGCCGTCGCGCGACGGCGCCGATGATCACCACCCGCCCGACGCGGTTCCCTAAGAGGTTGAGGGCGACCAGGGCCCCCGAGGGTTTTGATCCGCCGGTTCGCCGGAGGCGGCCTTCGCCAGCGAGGTGATCCCGGCGATGCCGCCGAGATTCATGCTGTCGACCGCGCTGCTCGGCACGATAATCGTGCTGCCACGCTCCTTGACGCTTTCATACAGCATGTTCATGCCACGGAGGTGCAGTGCCACGGGATCATCCGCATAGGTCCTCGCCGCCTGCACGAATTTCTGGGCAATCTCGGCTTCGGCGGCGCCCAGGATCACCCGTGCCTGCCGCTCGCGTTCCGCCTGCGCCTGGCGGCTCATTGCGTTCTGCAGCGCACCCGGGATGCTCACGTCGCGGATCTCGACGGAGCGCACGTCGATGCCCCAGTTCGCGGTCTTCGCGTAAATCGTGTGCCGCAGTTCCTGATCGGCTGCTTTGCGGTTCGTGAGAAGCATCGTGAGATCGGCAGCGCCGATCATCTCGCGCAGAGAGGTCTGCGCCGCCCAAGAGATCGCCTCGCCGTAATTGGCGACCTCGAGAGCGGCGCGCTTCACGTCACTGACGATCCAGAAAATGATCGCGTCGACATCGACGGGTACCGTGTCTCTGGTGAGCGTCTGCTCCGCGATGAATTGAGTTGTGCGCAGGCGCGTGTCGACGAGCGCGGCGATGTTGTCGAGGACCGGCACGATCCAGAACAGACCGGGGCCCTTCACGCCGAGAAATTTGCCCGCCCGAAGCACAACCGCCTGCTCCCACTGCCGTGCCATCTTGAGCGAGGCAAGGGCCAAAACGGCCAGCACGATCAGCACTGCACCCGGTACGATCGCGCGGCCGAGCGCGATCGTAATAACGCCGAGGCCGCCGATCAGAACCCCGACCGCGAACGAGATCGGGTTAGAGCTCATCGATTGACTGCTCTGGACCCAATTCGCGATGCGGAGCCCTGAGATGGGCTCGGATACACGCACACGGCCATAACGGTCAACCCGATGCTTCGCACACGCGCTGCGGTTAACATATCACGCGCGTGTATATACTTCGATTGCCGCCGCCCTCCAAGCAGGAGAAGGGCAAGGCGGCCGCATCTTGCCCATCCGGAGCGTTCTCCCTATAGTCCAGGGCTCATGCAGGGTACTGCCCGCGAGGCCTTCCGCCACCGCCACCTTCTCGGCATCGAAGGCTTGTCGCCACAGGACATCAGATATGTCCTCGACCTGGCCGACGGGTATGTCGAGCTCAATCGCCAGGCAGAAAAGAAGCGGACGCTGCTGCGCGGCCGGACGATCATCAACTGCTTCTTCGAGAACTCGACACGAACCCGCACCTCCTTCGAGGTGGCCGGCAAGCGTCTGGGCGGGGACGTGATCAACATGTCGGTCGCGGCGAGCTCGATGCACAAAGGCGAGACGTTGATCGACACGGCGATGACTCTGAATGCGATGCATCCCGACGTGCTCATCGTGCGCCATCCCGAATCGGGTGCGGTTCAGCTGCTCTCAGAGAAGCTCGACTGTGCGGTGATCAATGCCGGCGACGGCAGCCATGAACACCCGACCCAGGCGCTGCTCGACGCGCTGACTATCCGGCGGCGCAAGGGAGGGCTTGGCGGACTGGTCGTCGCGATTTGCGGCGACATTCTGCACAGCCGCGTTGCCCGCTCGAACATAGCGCTGCTCAACATCATGGGTGCGCGCGTGCGGCTCGTCGCGCCGCGCACCTTGCTCCCGGCCGATATAGAGCGGCTCGGCGTCGAGGTTTTCCACAACATGGCCGTCGGGCTCGCAGACGTGGACATCGTCATGATGCTGCGGCTGCAGAGCGAACGGATGCACGGCGCTTTCATTCCCTCGACGCGCGAATACTTCCACTTTTTCGGGCTCGATTACGACAAGCTGCGCGCCGCCAAACCCGACGCGCTGATCATGCACCCGGGACCGATGAACCGCGGCGTGGAGATCGGCAGCGAAGTCGCCGACGATATCGACCGTAGCCTGATCCGGCATCAGGTTGAGATGGGGGTCGCGGTTCGTATGGCGTGCCTCGAGATCCTGACCCGGGATCTCGGCAACGGCC
>JAFMSA010000264.1 GCA_017353855.1 Alphaproteobacteria bacterium | reverse complement strand
GAAGCGCTGATGCTGACCGGCGACGAGAATATTGTCGACATCAATTTCGCCGTCTTCTGGGTAGTCAAAGACGCCTATTCGTATCTGTTCGACATCCGCGATCCGGACGCGACTGTCAAATCCGCTGCCGAGAGCGCCATGCGCGAAGTGGTTGGCGAAACCCCGATCGCCCAGGCGCTCTCGGAAGGGCGCGGCAAGATCGAAACCGACACACAGCACCTGCTGCAAGGCATCCTCGATTCTTATCGCTCCGGAGTGGAAATTACTGCGCTGCAGCTGCTGAGGGTCGATCCGCCGGCTCCGGTCATCGACGCATTTCGCGACGTGCAGCGCGCGCTCGCCGACCGCGAAAGACTGCGCAACGAGGCTGAGGCGTACCGTAACGACATCATCCCGCGAGCCCGCGGCGACGCCGTGCGGATCAGGCAGGAAGCGGAAGCCTACCGTCAACAAATCATCAATCGGTCGCACGGCGATTCCGACCGCTTCCTGTCGGTCTACCACGCCTTCAAGGCCGCGCAGGACATCACGCTCCAGCGGCTCTACCTCGAGACGATGGAGGAAATTCTAGAGAGTAGCAACAAGGTAATCATCGATCGATCCGCGCGGGGCGCAAACGGTGTGCTTCCTTACCTGCCGTTGCCCAGCTTGGGCGGCACCAAGGGGACTGCGGGCACACCGCCTCCAGGCAAGCCTTCGGGGGATAGCTCTGCGTCGCCCAGCGCGCCCGTGCAATCGGTCGCGCCCGCGATACCGTCCTTGCGCGGTCGCCAATGAGGAGGGGGCGGTGAATCGCAAAACCCTCACCCTCGTCGCGGTCGTTCTCGTGGTCGCGGGCCTATTCATGATGAGCTCGCTGTTCATTGTCGACCAAACTCAAATAGCGTTAGTGCTGCAATTCGGGCAGCCACGGCGGATCATCCGCGCGCCCGGGCTCGCGATAAAGCGGCCCTTCCTCGAGAACGTCATCTACTACGAGAACCGCCTTCTCGATTTCGAGCCGCCACCCGAGGAAGTCATCGTTTCGGATCAGAAGCGGCTGGTCGTCGACACCTACACCCGTTACCGGATCACCGATCCGCTGCTGTTCTACCAGACGGTTAGCACAGAGGCGGCCGTGCGCGCCCGGCTCAATGCAATAGTCAACGGGAGCCTCCGCCGGGTGCTTGGGAATGTGACCCTGTCAGCCCTGCTGTCGCACCAGCGCGCGGACATCATGCACCAGATACGCGATGAAGTGGCCGCCCAGGGGAAGTCGTTCGGCATCAACGTGGTCGATGTCCGTATCCGTCGTGCGGACCTCCCCGAGGCGAACAGTCAGGCGATTTTCGCGCGCATGAAATCGGAGCGCGAGCAACAGGCGGCACAGTACCGTGCCGAGGGTGAAGAGGCAAAGCAAGGCATCCGCGCGAATGCCGACCGCGAGCGCACCGTCATTCTTGCTGAGGCTCAGCGCGACGGCCAGAAAGTACGCGGAGACGGAGACGCGCAGAGCATTAAGATCTATGCCGACGCATTTGGCCAGGATAAGGATTTCTTTGCCTTCTACCGCTCAATGGAGGCCTACCGAAAAGCGCTCAACGGCCGCACCACCTCCTTTGTCCTCAGTCCCGACAGCGGTTTCTTTCGGTTTTTCGAGAAAGGGGACGGGGCCACGACGAATCCTGCGTCACCCGGGACGGCCGCAGGCTCAAAGTAAATGGTGACGATGCGCTTCCCGGCGCCACGCTCCGGACGATGAGGGACCTATGGACGGCCCTTGCTCTCGTGCTGGTCGTCGAAGGCACGCTCTATGCTTTGTTCCCGGAAGGCATGAAGCGAGCCGCGGCGCGCTCGCTTTCCGTTCCGCCGCAGACGTTGCGCGTGGCAGGACTTGCAGCCACCTGCGCCGGGGTCATCCTGGTCTGGCTCCTCCGCCGATAATGTTGGCGGTGTCGCCGACAAAGCAGCTGGCCTGCGCCCTGCTTCTCCCGTAATCTTGGAGAGCCGTCCCTCTATGACGTCTCAAATGGTCGATCGAAAGCTACCAGACGCTTTTGCTGCGAGGAGTTGATTGTGGTGTCGTCGCTGCCCTCAAAGTTGACCGGTTGCGCCGCCGCGAGCGTGACCGCTGCCCTTCTACTCATCTCTGCCGCGACCCTTGCGCCAGGAACTGCCGTAGCTCGGCCCGCGCCGGACAGCTTTGCCGATCTGGCGGAAAAACTCCTCCCGTCGGTGGTTAATATCTCCACCGCTCAAACGCTGAAATCCGACCGGGGGCACGAGCATAGCGGGCCCGAGATCCCTCAATTTCCGCCAGGCTCGCCGTTCGAGCAATTCTTTCGGGACTTTTTTGACCATGGCGGGCGACCGCAGGCTCAACCTCGTAAAGCCACCTCGCTCGGTTCCGGCTTCATCGTCGACCCGGCCGGCTATATCGTGACCAACAACCATGTTATCGCCGATGCAGACGAGATCACGGTCATCCTGCACGACGATACCAATCTGAAGGCCGAAGTCGTGGGGCGCGACACGAAGACCGATATCGCGCTGTTGAAGGTCAAGACAGACAAACCGCTGGCCGCCGTGAGTTGGGGCGACAGCGAAGCCTCGCGGGTAGGTGACTGGGTATTGGCAATCGGCAACCCGTTCGGCCTCGGCGGCAGCGTCACAGCCGGCATTTTATCGGCACGCCAACGCGACATCAACTCGGGGCCTTATGACGATTTTCTGCAGACGGATGCCGCGATCAATCGAGGCAATTCCGGAGGACCCATGTTCAACATGGGCGGCAAAGTGATCGGCATTAACACGGCGATCTACTCGCCCTCCGGCGGGTCGATCGGCATCGGATTTGCGATTCCCTCCAATCTCGCCAAGTCGGTCGTCGCCGAGCTGCAAGGCGAACCCGACCACAACGTGCATCGCGGTTGGCTCGGCGTGCGCATCCAGGCTGTCACCGATGAAATCGCGGAAAGCCTCGGGCTCGACAAGGCGAAGGGGGCATTGATCGCCAGCGTCAGCGAAAATGGACCAGCGCAAGCCGCCGGACTCCAGGCGGGCGACGTCGTGCTGAGCTTTGACGGCCGGGAAGTCAGCGATATGCGGAGGCTGCCGCGGCTGGTCGCGGAAACGCCGGTCGGCAAGTCCGTTCCGGTAACCGTCTGGCGAAAGCGGCAGCAGGCCTCATTTCAGGTGACGGTCGGCCGGCTCGATGAGACGGACCAATCACAGGCGAGCCTAGCGGAAGCTCCCAAGAAGACGACGAAGGACGAAGCGGGGGTGGTTAAGACCCTGGGCCTCACCCTTTCGGGTGTGACGCCGGATCTTAAAGAGAAGTTTTCGCTCGCCGACGATGCGAAGGGGGTCATCGTCGTCGACGTCGCCCAGGATAGCCCCGCGGCTGCGAAAGGGCTGCGCCCGGGCGATCTGATCATGGAAGCCGCGCAGGACGAGGTGAAGAATCCGAACGAAATCAGCAGCAAGATCGACGAAGCCAAGAAGTCGGGACGGAAATCCATCCTGCTGCTGGTCGAGCGCCAGGGCGATCTTCGCTTTGTCGCCCTTCGCCTCGATCAGGGCTGATGCCGCCAAACCTCCCGCTCATCCGCGTTCTCGGGCGGAAACCCTGCCGGTCACGGCGGGGCGGCGTCAATTAAGGAACTCGTCCTTCCGATAGCCTTGGGCGAAGAGCAGAGCGGAGAGATCAGAATGATCGATCCGAAACCGTGAATTTGCGGCAACCAACGGCTTGGCGCGAAACGCGATGCCGATGCCTGCCGCGGCCAACATCGCGGCGTCGTTCGCGCCGTCGCCGACGGCCATGGTCTGCTCCAGCGGGATGCACTCGTGCGCTGCCAAAGCAATGAGCGTTTGCCGCTTGGTTTCGCCGGACACGATGGGCTCCCGCACCGTGCCGGCGATCCGGCCGGCAGAGATCTCAAGCTCGTTGGCGACGACGTGGTCGAAGCCGAGCTGGGCGGCGACCCGCTTCGCAAAAATCGTGAACCCGCCCGAGACTAGCGCTGTAACCGCTCCGGCGCCTCGCATCGTCGCCACGAGTGCCGCCGCTCCGGATGTCAGCCGAATGCGCCCGGCAGCTTCTTCGAGCACGCGCTCGTGCAGCCCTGCGAGCGACGCGACGCGCTCCCGCAGCGCCTCCCCGAAATCCATCTCGCCCGTCATCGCCCGGTGTGTCATCTCCGGGATCTGCGACCTACGGCCGAGGAAATCCGCGAGCTCGTCGAGCATCTCGTTCTCTATCACCGTTGCCTCCATATCGGCCACGAGAAGGCGTTTGCGTCGTGCCGCCAACGGCTGGACGAGGACGTCAATCTCGCTCCCGCCGATCAGAGCACGAACCGTTTGCTCGACTGCCTTAGAGTTGCGGTCATCGAAAACGAAATCGCAGGCCTCGCCCGGCGAAAGCCAGACGGGCTGCGCCGAGATCCCTACAGCATCTGCGATCACGGCCGCCAGGCCGGCGAGGCCGGCACCGCCATGAGGCCCGGCGATCAAAGTGAGGACCTTGTCCATCGGCCCTCCTCCTACCCCGGCCGGAGATCCCGCGGCAAGGCGGCTCATTCGAGCCCCGGCCGCGTGCCCTCTGTCCTCGTCGTCGCCGGACCCACGGCGAGCGGCAAGTCGTTGCTTGCACTCGGATTGGCGGATATTTTGGGCGGCATCGTCATCAACGCGGATAGTCTCCAGTGCTATCGCGATCTCCGCATACTGAGCGCGCGTCCGGATGCCGCAACCGAACAGCGAGTGCCGCACCGGCTTTACGGCTTTCTCGATGCTGCAGAGCGCGGCTCCGCGGCACGGTGGCGCGCGCTCGCGCTCGCTGAAATCGCCGCTGCGATAAATGCGGGCCACCTGCCCATCCTTGTTGGCGGTACCGGTCTTTACCTTCGCACCCTGAAAGAAGGGCTGGCCCCCGTTCCCGAAATTCCCGAACAAGTCAGGCACGAAGCGGTCGCACTTCATCGGGCGCTGGGCGGCGTCGCATTTCGCCGACGGTTGGCAGAGCTTGATCCGTGCGGCGCGCAGCGGCTCTTCCCCGGAGACAAGCAGCGGCTGATCCGGGCCTTCGAAGTCGTGCGGGCCACCGGTTTGCCGATCGCGCGGTGGCAGCAACGGACACGTGCCGCAGCGCGGTACCGGTTCGCGACGATCCTGCTCGCTCCGCCACGCGACCAGCTTTACGCCGCTTGCGACAGCCGTTTTGCCAGAATGGTCGAGGCCGGCGCGCTCGCTGAAGCGGCGGCGCTCGGGGCCCGCGGCCTTGATCCCGAGCTGCCGGTGATGAAGGCCGTGGGCCTTCCCGAACTCATCTCCTATCTGCGGGGCGAGGTGCCGCTCGACGAAGCACTCACCGCCGGCCAGCGCGCTACCCGGCGTTATGCGAAACGGCAGACGACCTGGTTTCGCCACCAGTCCGAGGCGGATCTGATCTTAGACGCGCAATTTTCGGAAACTTTGTTGCATCGCTCACGTCATTTTGTTGACGAGTTCTTGTTGACCAGACCGGTATAGCTTAATAGGGTTCGCGCCCCGCCCTGGGAGCCGTCCCTCGGCGGCGCGCCTGCGTGTTGCCGAAGGAGGATGCGATGTCGGCCCAGCCGATCAGCGGAGCGGAAATGATCATCAAGGCCCTGCGCGACCAGGGCGTTGACGTCGTTTTCGGCTACCCCGGCGGCGCCGTCCTGCCGGTCTACGACGCACTGTTCAAGCAGAATTCGCTGCGCCACGTCCTCGTCAGACACGAGCAGGGTGCCGTGCATGCGGCCGAGGGCTATGCCCGTTCGACGGGACGGGTCGGCGTCGTGCTCGTGACTAGCGGACCGGGGGCGACCAACGCTGTAACCGGCCTCACCGATGCGCTGATGGACTCGATCCCGATCGTCTGCTTGACCGGTCAGGTTCCGACGCATTTGATCGGCAACGATGCATTCCAAGAGGCCGATACGACCGGCATCACGAGGCCTTGCACCAAGCACAACTATCTGGTGAAGGATGTCAACGAGCTGGCCCGGATGCTGCACGAGGCCTTCTATGTAGCGAAAAGCGGCCGCCCGGGCCCGGTGGTCGTCGACCTGCCGAAGGATGTGCTGTTCGCGTCCGGGCGCTATTGCGCGCCGGAAAACGTGCGCCATAAGAGCTACCGCCCACAGGTTCAGCCTGATCCGACCCGCGTGCAGCGAGCCGTCGAGATGATCGCGACGGCCAAGCGCCCGCTGTTTTATGGAGGCGGCGGACTGATCAATTCGGGTCCGCAGGCGTGTGCGCG
>JAFMSA010000854.1 GCA_017353855.1 Alphaproteobacteria bacterium | reverse complement strand
GAGAGCCTCAGCACTCTGAGCGCTTTCGCAAGCGGCCGAGCGAGGTGAACGGCCCCTCAATCGGTTCGGCTGGCAGCAGATCGTCAATCGCCGCGTTCGGATCGCGCGGAAACTCCGGCAGCGCCAGCGACAGTTCCTGCGCGACCGCCTCTGCGATGTCGATCGCGTCGCCCGCCAGCGGCTCAAAGGCAGGCTCGTCTTCGCTCACCGTAATGTCCTGCTCTTCCTCCTCGGCCGGGCCGTAAACCAGCGAGAAACGATCGGAAATCTCACCCCGGACCGGCTCGAGGGTCGCCCCGCAGCACTGCTCGAATTCCGCATGAAAGGCCGCATTGAGAAAAACGGTCTTCCCGTTCTGTCGGTGCAACTCCACGTCAGCGGCAAAGAAGTCGAGCGCCAACAGATCGAAACGTTGCGCGAGCCTCTCTCGCTCTTGCGGATTGGCCTCGATTCGCTGCCGGTAGGGTTCGGCGCCGACCCGCTCGAGCGGCACGAGGCGAGAAAATTCGGGGGTGGCGGGGTTGTTCATCACGATCTCTTCGGCTCACAGGCAACCTGGTCCGGATCCCGTCCCGGAGCATTCCCGAACACAATTCTGCCGACGAGGAGGTCCGCTACCGGCTGTCGACGCAGCTCTTTGGCCGCGCCGCGGACGTAACCGGCCATCAGGTCCGCAAACGGCATTGATACGCCGACGGTGCCGAAAACGTTGCGGGCAAGGGCCGCGCCCAGAGCCCCGTCGTCGCCCGCCAACCCCTCCTCATAGGCGCGGATCCTGCCATAGAAAGCGCGCGCCATGCGCTTGATGTGCTTGCCGACGCTGAGATCGCCAATCCCCATTTCACGCAACGCGCGATCGAAATCGGCGAACATCCTGTCAAAGAAGCTTTGACACACACGGCCGGCTTCCGGTCCTTCCGTCTTGAGGCGATGGAGATACAGGAATGCATGCAGGCATACCAACTCGAAGCGCCCGTCGAGTGTGTCGGGGACGCCATACTCCGTGAAGAAAATCGGCCGCCGGGCCTGTTCGACGACGCGCCGATACGCCAGATCGGCCGCGTCGCACACTGTATTGCGTCCCGATAAGGAAATCACCGCGGTGCTCGCAACCACCGGGACCGTTGACAATCAGCGGTCCTCAGCTAAAACTTTTGTTAAGAATGGGTGGGGCCCTCACTTCTTTCAACGGACAGCCGGGTTAGGGGATTACCGATGCTTGTCCCTCTGCGCCGTCTCGCTTCGATTGCCGCGACTGTCTCCTGTACGGTCGCGCTCCTCGGTTGCGCTCCGGACGTCGAGCAACGCGGCAATCTGCCCACCCAGGACAAGCTTTCCCAAATCCACGCCGGCAGCACCACCAGGGACGATGTCGAAAAGATCCTCGGCAGCCCGTCGAGTGTCAGCGTCTTCAACAACGACAAGTCCTGGTACTACATCAGCAAGCGGACTTCCCAGACCGCCTTCTTCGATCCCGACGTGGTGGACCAGCAGGTCTACGTCATCAACTTCGATGACCAGGGCGTGGTCAAAGCGGTTGACCACAAGGCTCTGCAAGACGGCGAGCAGATCACCCCCGTCGCGCGGGCAACCCCGGCGCCTGGGCGGGAGCTCTCGTTTCTCGAGCAGCTGATCGGCAACCTTGGAAAGTTCAACAACACCGGCGGGGGCTCCGGAGGTGGCGGAGGGACCCAGCAAGGCCCAAACCCCAGGGACACACATTAGCGGTCCCAGGCGAACCCTTCCCGGAACCGGCCTGGTCAGCTCCTGCTCAGCTCACCCATTTCGCAAGTATCGCGAGCAACAATAGCGCAACGATGTTCGTGATCTTGATCATCGGGTTGACTGCCGGACCGGCGGTATCCTTGTAAGGGTCGCCGACGGTGTCGCCGGTCACCGCGGCCTTGTGCGGCTCTGATCCCTTGCCGCCATGATGGCCCTCCTCGATGTACTTCTTGGCGTTGTCCCAGGCGCCGCCACCCGACGTCATCGAGATCGCA
>JAFMSA010000853.1 GCA_017353855.1 Alphaproteobacteria bacterium | reverse complement strand
GGTTCATTGTAAGGATCAGATCCGCCCATTGGATAGCCGTCTCGTCCAGAGCCGTTGGGACATGCGATTTCGCTGACGGGATCGCGACTACCAATTGTCGGTCCGGCCCTGAGTGATCCCTGACATTCGTGCCGCGCGACTGCACCTCAACCGGGATCTTTTCATTATTGATCCAAGCCTGGGCAAGATATTGCGCGGCAGGGCTGCGGCCCGTATTGCCGGAACAAACAAAAAGAACGGCCCTCACGTGAGATCTCCCTCGCAGAGCGCCGGCCGGGTCAGGCCGTCCGGCGCAGCCGGGCGGCGCGGGCAAGGTCGACCGAAACCAGCTGTGAGACGCCGCGTTCGGCCATCGTTACACCGAACAGCCGGTCGACCCGCGCCATCGTGATGCGGTGATGGGTGACGATCAGGAAGCGCGTGCCGGCAGTGTCCGCGATATCACCGACGAGATTGCAGAACCGGTCGACATTGGCGTCGTCAAGCGGGGCGTCGACCTCGTCGAGCACGCAGACCGGTGAGGGGTTCGTCAGGAACGCCGCGAAAAGCAGTGCCAATGCGGTCAGCGCCTGCTCGCCGCCGGACAGCAGGGATAGCGCCTGCAGCCGTTTACCGGGCGGACTTGCCATGATCTCGAGCCCTGCGGCGAGCGGATCGTCGTCGTCCACCAGTGCCAGATGCGCCCTGCCGCCGCCAAAAAGCCTCGTGAACAGCTCGGCAAAGTGGCCGTTGATCCGTTCAAAGGCCGCCATGAGCCGCCTGCGAACTTCTTGATTGAGCGCCGTGATGCCGTGGCGCAGCCGCGCGATCGCCTCGGTCAGGTCGGCGCGCTCGCGCTGCAGCGCGTGGATGCGGGCCTCGACCTCGGCGGCCTCGCTTTCGGCCACCAGATTGACTGGTCCCATGCCGTCGCGCTCGCGGGCCAGGCGGTCGAGCCGCGCGGCGGTGCCGGCTACGTCCGAGGCAGTCTCGCCCGGTCCGAGGCCGGCCAGATCGGCTAGCGCTTCGGGCGCGGCGTCGAGCCGTTCGCGAATCTCGCGAGCCATCCGGGTCAATCCTTCCGCGGCACTATCGCGCAGCACTTCGAGGCGCACGAGGCGCTCACGGGCCTCGGCCAACGCCTGATCGGCTGCGCGCGATCGTTCCAGCGATTGGCGCAGACGGGTTTCACCGAGGACCAGCGCATCGCTCGACCGGCGACAGCCGTCCGCCGCGTGTGCAATGGCGACACCGAGGGCCTCGGTCTCGGCCGCGATCGCCGCCGGGCGACCCGCCAGGCCGGCGATATCCGCCTCGAGCGTACTGCGCCGCTCTCCCAAAGCGAGCTGCTGCGCCGTCGCGTCCCGGCTGCGTTTGCGCCAGGAACGCTCCTCCAGATCGATCGCCGAGAGGCGCTCGCGGCGGCGGCCCGCCTCATGCGTCAGCCGGCTGATTTCGGCGCGCGCCTCCGCTTCCCGGCCGCGAGCATCGGCAGCCGCGGCGCGCGCGCGATCGAGTGCCGCGCGGGCCAGCGCCGGTTCCGGGAGCGTCGCCAGATCCCGTTCCACCTGCTCCGCGTGGCTGCCGGTTTCGACCAAGTCAGCGCCGAGCTTGTCGAGCATTTCGAGCGCGGCAGCGAGGCGGGTTTCCGTCGTCAGCGTCCGGCGGACGAGCTCGGCCTCGGCAGAGCGGGCGCGGGCGAGCGCCTCCTCGGCCTGCCGCAGTTGCTGGCGGGCATGTTTGTCGGCCTCGCTCGCCTGCTGGTGTTGGGTGCGCGCCACTGCGGCACGCTCGTCAGCCACCCGCTTGGATCCCTCGACGTCACCAATCTCGGTTTCGAGTTTGGTGAGCCGGTTCTTGTGACGCAGATGCTCGGCCGACGGCGAGGGGCCGGGTCTGGCGGAGGTGAATCCGTCCCAGCGCCATAGGTGCCCCTCACGGTCGACCAGCCGTTGACCCGGTGCCAGTCGATGCTGCAAGCGGCGCCCGGTTTCCTCATTTTCCACCCATCCCGCCTGCGCAAG
>JAFMSA010000263.1 GCA_017353855.1 Alphaproteobacteria bacterium | reverse complement strand
GCAATGCTGCGGACGGTCGGTGCGGCAGGCCTGTCGGATGACCGCTATTGGCGCTTCGGGTGGTTCTCCGGCGGCGGATAATACTAGGGCGACGGGTAATAATTGTACATCGGTGCGGCATAGGCCGTGGCCGCTGCCGCAGCCCCTGCAGCGGCGGAGGCCGCCACCGCGGCTGCGACACCAACTCCTGGCGTGACGACTGTGGTGCCGCCGGAATAGGGCACGCCACGATCGAGGGTTGCGCGGGCGCGCTCGGTCGATCATCACCGTGTTGACGCCGCCGCCCGCGGTCACGCCGGTCAGGAAGGCGGTGTTTTGGGGCTTCGGCCAGGAAATCGGCGAGCGGGGGGGAAGACGGCCCACCCCTCCTTCAGCGTCCCCTCGATGGTCCACTCGGACACCGGGATGCGCGCGTATTTTCTCTCTGCAGCCGAAAACCCAACGGCGGTTTTGCCCTCTTCTCCCCGTCATCAAGCACTCAGCGCGCAGACCCCTGCCTTCAGGCGTCGGGAGGAAACGCCGCCCTTCTTGCCTCATCCGGCCTCGTCCGGCAAAGGACTAGCCGTCGGCGTGATGTAGCACTCGCCAGTACTGCCAAGCTATTTCACTGAACAGACCGCGGTTTGGGAAGGCTCAATCTCGTCCGCCTCCGTTTGGTACGACCGCCGCTGGACAACTCGATCGGCAGGCCCGCTACTGACCAACCTTCACTTCAGCGCGTGGTGTTCACCGCGGCGGCCGCAGCCAGGAGCCGCCGGGCACGCGCCGGAACGCCGCGCAGCACGTCCGGCTTTTTCTCTTCAGAAACACGTCTACCGGCTGCAAGTCCTGTGAAGTTCCCGGTCGACGGAGTCTCAACCTTGCCCTTCGAGTGAGGCCGTTAAGCGCAAGTTTCCGAGTCACCGGAAGCCCCCGGATTTATCCGTGGGGTTGCTACTGCCGATGACGCCGACCGCAAGGCGGTTCGGTCGATACGACGTTCATCGTGCGAAATATGCGCAGCGTCTCTTCGTCGGCCCCAGAAATAAACGCGAATCGTTCCAACCTGAAACGAGAACTGTGCGGCGCGCGGAGATTGGCCAATGCGCATAAGCGCGGTACTTGCTTGCTCGCTGACCGAGTTCCTCTTCTGCCGGGGCGCCGCATATAGAACGGTCGCCGGCTCCAGAAGACTGCCGGTTGCCGCACGCTTGCACCCGATCCGCCAGATATTGGCAAATGTCGAAGCTTCACGGCTTTCCCGCCGTCAAAGCTAAGTAGCTCCGCCATATTGGATGGTCCGCCCGACACATGATTATTTTGGAAGCACGGTAACCAGTGCTTCGGAGCCCGTCCACGGCAAAAGAGGGGGTCTGCAGGCCCGTGATATGACCGGAACCGGTCCTTGCACCGCACAGTGATCGCTGTTAAATAGAATTTAAGTTCCAGCGTAGACGCCGAGGTTTCGACGTGGGGGAATGCGCATGGGGAAGTTTCTCAAGGTTCGACTTCGTCCTGGGCCCGACCCTGGGTTGTTCGTGACCGGCGTGGTCACACGATAAGCCGGATCGGCGCCTCCAACACTCCGGCGCGGTTGGCGGCGCCCGTCAAGAGCGGCGGCTAGCTCCTCCCAAAGGAGAAAAGAATATCCATGTCAACGCGCATTGGGTTGACCATTGGTCTGTTCCTGTGCTTGGCCGCGACGCTGTTCGGCTCCGACGCGCGGGCACAGATTTACATCGGCGCCGAGGGCGGGTTTACCAGCCTTCCCGATCAGACCGACACGGTCCCCGGCGTGACCTCCGCCACCGCCCATTTCGACAATGGGTTCAACGCGGGTGTGCGGCTTGGTTACGAGTGGGGACCGTTGCGTTTCGAAGAGGAGTACAGTTATCGCCGGAATGGAGCCAGCAGCCTGAGTGCCCCCGGTTTTACGCTCAACGCCGACGGCGGCAATCGGCACACCGACGCCATCATGACCAATGTCTTATACGATTTCACGCTCGGTTGGCCGATCACGCCTCATTTCGGGTTTGGCGTCGGGGCGGCCGACGTCTTCGATGGGCTGAAAGCACCTGGCATCGGCCAGCTCTTCAACAACAGCACCTGGCAATTCGGATATCAGGGGATAGCCGGTATTCGTTACAACCTGGATCCGACGCTGACGCTTGATCTCGACTATCGCTATATGGCCACCACCCAGCCGACATTCGCCATCCCGGGTACTGCACTGCGCTACCATTCCAGCTACTACACGCACAATTTCGTCGCAAGCCTGATATACCGATTTGTACCGCCCGCTCCGCCTCCGGCCCCGGCCGAGGCACCCGCGCCGCCGCCCCCGCCGCCGGCCCGGGAGTTCCTCGTGTTTTTCGACTGGGACCGGGCCGATATCACCCCTGCGGGTATGGATATCGTGCGGCAGGCCGCGGCCGCCTACAAGGCCGGCGGCTCGGTCCGCATCCAGGTTACCGGTTACACCGATCTCTCCGGTTCGGCAGGCTACAACCAGCGGCTTTCGCTACGGCGCGCCAATAACATAGCCAATGCTTTGGCCGGATTCGGAGTGGCGCGGAGCGACATGGCGGTCAGCGGCCGCGGCGCAAACGACCCGAGGGTGCCGACGGCACAAGGCGTGCGCGAACCGCAAAACCGGCGCGTCGAGATCGGGTTCTCACAGCGCCGAGAAGGGGCATAAGGTTCCGATCCCTGCAAGAGAGTCGGCGCGGGGATGATGTAAGCGGGCAACGCGAACAACAGCCAAGCGTATATGTTTATGTTGGGGTGTGGCGCTGATCCCGCGGGATTAGGTCGCATCGTTATCGCTGCGGGAGGACCCTAGCTTACATCGCGATCTGGGGACTCCTGGGTGTCCGCGGGCCCTTCAGGCATGCTCGGCCGGAGAAGTTGCCGATGCTACAAAAATCCGTCTTCCAGGTCGCCGACGCGATGGCCGAAGTGCTCGCGCCCACGCGCCAGCCGCTGAGCCCCGATCAACTGATCGGCTTGGCTCGGCGCCGGACCGGTCTGACCGAATTCGGCGACGTTCCCTTTCTGGATCCACTGCAGAACTTTCTGCGCGCCTGCTTCGAGGAAGCGGAATTGAGTCTGGTCGGGCGGATCGCAACCCGTTGGGACGTCGTACGATTTTTGTCGAACCTGCTGCGGCTCCACGAGGAAGAGAAAAAGGCGCCCGAAATTCTCGACCAGCCAGTCGCCAGGCCGATCTTCATTTCCGGGCTTCCCCGGTCGGGAACGACGTTTTTGCACAGCCTGCTGGCCGAAGACCCCGGCAATCTCGTGCCGCGCGTCTGGCAGCTGATACACCCATATCCGGCAAACCGGCACGGTCCTGATCTGCGTGTGCTGCGAGTGGCCCGGCAGTTGCAGCTGTTCGGGTTGCTTGCCCCGGATTTTCGTCGTATGCATCCCATCAGCGCGAGCTCACCGCAGGAATGCTCCGAGATCACGGCGCACATCTTTGCCAGCCTGCGCTTTGATTCGACCTATCGGGTCCCGAGCTACCGCAACTGGCTCGATGAGACGGGGCATCTCGAGGCCTATCGTTTCCATAAACGCTTTCTGCGGCATCTCCAGCATCAGGCGGGCTGTGAACGGCGCTGGGTGCTCAAATGTCCAGACCATGTGTTCGCCCTCGCCGCGATCCGTTCTGTTTATCCGGATGCCCGGCTGGTATTCGTGCACCGGGACCCGCTGGCGGTCCTGCTGTCGGTCGCGCGGCTGACCGAAGTCCTCAGGCGCCCGTTCACCCGGAGCATCGACAAAACCGAAATCGGTCGTCAGGACAGTGATCGCTGGCTGGCGGCAACCGAACTGATGATTTCAGCGGCCCGACAGCACAATTTTGCCGAGCCGATCTTTCACGTGCATTACTCGGATCTGGTCAAAGACCCGGTGGGCACCGTTGCTGCGCTTTACCGCCACTTTGGCGAAGTGTTGACCCCCGAAGCGGCGACCCGGATCGGCCGGCTGGTCGAGGCCAAACCTAATGGCGGATACGGATCGCATGACTCACGTCTTCAGGAATACGGGCTTGATGCCGTGCTCGAGCGCGAGCGCTATGCCCGGTACATGGCGCATTTCGGCATCCGGCCCGAGCCCGGCAGGAGGCCTCCTCGTGCGACCCGATCTCCGCCGGTCCTCGCATCGCCGCGGCGCTCGGCCAAGCCGGTCGAGTGAACCCGCCGGCTTCGCCGCGGCGGTCGTGACTAGCGGCCCGTTTTGCGATCTGGGCAGCGAATCGGAAACGAGGCCAACAGGGCCGGAATAAATACAAGGCTTGCCACGAGCGTGCAGGCGAGGCTAATCAGCAGCAAGCTCCCCATGCTCGCGGTGCCGGGATGCGCTGAAAGTGCGAGTGAGCCGAAAGCGGTTCCGGTCGTCAACGCCGAGAACAGGATGGCGCGGGCGGTAGCTGATCCCAGTACCGCGGTCTGGCCGGCCCTCCAGTTCATCACGAAATATATGTTGAACGATACGCCGACGCCCAACAGCAGCGGCAGCGCAATAATATTCGCGTAGTTCAACATTATTCCCGCCGTGATGATCACAATGACTGTCATAAGAGAAGATAATATTAGCGGCGCCAGCACCATCGCCATGTCGAGGGCGCGCCGCAGCGCGATGAATAGGATGATTGCGATCGAGATCACCGCCCCGATGGCGGCGGAGCGGAAAGCGCCCACGATAGTGGCGCTTGTCGCCTCGATCGTAACTGCCGAGCCTCCGGCATCGGGTGCCACGCCGGTAACCTGGTCAACGAATTCAGCAAGGCCCTCGGTATTGCGAGCTTCTGCTTTCGGCAGCACCTGAACCCGTGTTCTACCGTCCGGCAGCACCCAGTCGCGCTTGAGATCTGCCGGAATCGCTTGCAGTGAGACGGGCGCGGCGTCCAGCGAGTCGCGCAGCTTATCGAGTTGGGCAGGCAGAAAGCGGGTCAACGCGCTGTCAGCGGCAGCCACCACGGCGTCCGATGCCACGGCGAGCTTGGCCAGATCGCCGGCGATCGATACCAGCACGTGATCATCCGGCCGTTTCGCCAACGCATTGGCGAGCTTGTTCTGGGCCTTCTTGGCAGCAGTGCGCACCTCTTCCGGGCTCGGCGCCGGAGCAGGAGCATGCGCGCTGAGGCTTGGACCGATCAGCGTCTCGGCATCGGCGATCACGGCCAGCTTGGCTTCCTGGTCCTCCGGCACAAAGCTGTCGATCGACACGACGCCCGACACCAGCGGCAGCTTGCGGAGTTTTTCGGCCAAGTCTCTCGCTTGCGAGGGGTCCGTCGTCAAAATGTCGATCGTGAAGGGGTTCGTAAGCGGCGAGTCGCCGAGGTCGTAGAGCGTCTGCATCGCTTCGGTGTTCGGGTTCTTCGTATGCAGCGGGTCCGCATCAAAGCCGATTGCCGGCAGCAGGATGAGGCCAAGCCCGCCGAGAGTACCGAATACCGCCAGTAACGGCTTGCGGTGGCGGCGGACGACTTCATCGAGCGGCCTCGCCCAGCGGAAACCCACTTCGGCGCTCTCGCCCGGCGGCCGGAAAAGCGTTATCGCTGCCGGCAGGAAGGTCAACGTGCAGACAAAGGCGATCAACATCCCCACACCGGCGATCAATCCCAATTCTGCCACGCCGCGAAAATCCGTCGGGACAAAAGCCAGGAAACCTGCCGCCGTGGCGGCCGCCGCCACGAGGATCTGTCCGCCCACCCGGCGTCCGGTCTCGGTGAGCGCGCGGGCCGGTTCGGGATATGCGAGCCGCATCTCGCGATAGCGGACCGAGAACTGGATCGCGAAATCCACCGCGATCCCGACGAACAGGATCCCAAAGCCGACCGAAACCAGGTTCAAGGTTCCGACCGCGGCCGTTGCAAACAACAAGGTCAGCATAAGGCCAAGGCCGAGGGTCAGCAGGATCGGGACGATCAGCCGCCAGGCGTGAACCGCCAGGAACAACCATAACGAGATCAGCAGCACACTGCCGGCCAAGCCTATTGCGGCACCTTGGGCGACTGAACTGAACTCCTCGTCGGCAAGGGCAACACTGCCGGTGATCCGCACCCGCGCCTCGCCCGATTTGACGAATTCGAGCCTGCTCGCGACGTCGCGGATCGCCTGAGTGGCCGCCCCGCCGGGCTGCAGCGAGGACAGGTCCTGCCTGGGTTGAACCAGTACGAACCTGTACTTGCCGGCGAGATCGGCCAGTTCGCCGCCAAGCAGCCGTTCCCAGGACAATGGGTGCGGATGACCGGCGAGAACGTTCGCCATCGCCTCATGGAACCCTCTCAGAGCAGTCTGGTAGGGCGCAA
>JAFMSA010000262.1 GCA_017353855.1 Alphaproteobacteria bacterium | reverse complement strand
GCCGGCGGCGCAAAATCTGATTCGTCATGTATCACCGTCGCCTGGGCGCGATCCCGGCCTTTTTGGGCCATAACCGTTGCTTGTCGCAGGGACCTCTTGTAATACACCGAAGCTCGTGGAGTGCTTGCCGGCACTCACTAAATCAATGCCCTCAGCCGCAAGCCCGCGTCTCAGTAGTTCGCGGATCGCCGCTGCGCGGCTTGGCATGCGATGAGCAAACCGCCAGTCTTCCAATGCACTGATTTCCTCGTTCAGCGTGATCTGCAACCCGTCGGGCCTCGTGAGATCAGCCACGTCCCTACTCATTTGCCGGGGCATTAGCGGATATTTACGCCGCAGGCTGATTCATGATCAGTTACTCATCTGCCTGTCCAGGGGTACTTGGCTCCGGTAGCGCGAGAGGCGTCGCATACCCATACTCCTGCTTAGTGTAGTAATGTCTTCGTTAATTAAGAATGGCACTTATCTCACTATAATCATTATTATAGATCATTTTTTCGATGAAGGGAACCCCAAAGGCACTGTAGTATCGTGATATGCGGATATGATGGACGATTATCGAATGTACTTTTTGCTTGCTAAGGTTGCAGCCTCTTCGGCTCTGGGGTACGCAGGCCGATCGCCGCGTTTTGCGGCGCCTAATCGCGTGCCGCACAACTCGGCGCCTCCTGCGTGTCGAAATGATCTAAATCAAGGCGGCCTCCGCGCCCGACGCTATTCTGCGGCGATCGTCGATCGCAATTCCGGGAGCCGACGATCGAGAGATAGCGCCCAAAAGTCGTGGGTGTGCTCTCGCCCAAATGGCAGGGATCGGCCTATGCCGTCAGACACGTGCCCCTCTTCGGACCCACCCACACGCGACCAGTCAAAGCAAGCGTCGTCGAGGGGCGGAGACCGGGTTGTCGCAGTCGTCGATGATGATGTGGCGGTGTGCGACTCCACGCGAACCCTCTTGGAGGTGCATGACTTCGTCGTCCATACCTACCAAAGTGGGGCCGCATTTCTTCAAGCTCTTCACGAGCAGCCGGCCATTTCCTGCCTCATCGTCGATTATTACATGCCGGGTCTAAACGGCCTCGAGCTGGTCTCAGAATTGAGAAACCGCGGTAGCTCCGTCCCGGTGATAATGATAACTGCGACGCCCGATGCCAAAATTGAAGCCGGGGCGACACAACTCGGGATCAAGAGCGTCTTGGAAAAACCTCTCGGCAAGGCATTGATCTCCGCCCTGCAAGACGAGCTCGGTTAGTACAATAAGGGGTCGACCATTTCGGCCAAGGTTCAGACCCAACAAAAATTGAGACTAACAGGAGGCGCCCCGGCGTCGCCGAGCACGTACTGCTGGCGCTTGAGCGCGTAGTACGCCATGCGAAGTGTATCGACCGTGATGTGGTGCAGGAGCGCAGTGAACTGCTCCTTCTTCCTTTGCCTTGCGGCTTGCCGTACGCGTCCCAGCGCCTGGGTCACACGCTCCCGGCCCTGTGTCCGGAGTGTGCTCCTCAGCAGGCCCTCGCGATCATCCCTCTGGGCGGGAAGATCGGAACGGACTCGGGGGTCTCTCCCATCTCCGGCCGTGGGCCCGATCAGAACAGCTCTTGATGCTGCGATCAAAAAAGGGCGAACTTGGCGGGAACCTGGTGGCTGAATCAACTAAGAGAGGAAACGATGGCGCAGCAAATAATTCGGCGATTCGTGTCGCGGCGCGGCCTGCTGGCCGGGGCGGCAGGGGCCGCCGGCGCAGTGGCGCTTGCGCGGACCAATGCGATTGCGCAGCAAAAAGCCCAGCTCGCCACCCCGGCCAGCGTCATCACCAATCCACCGCGCGACTGGACCGCGCGGCACCCTGCGATTTATCCGGACCCCGACGTCATCGTCGCCGATCCATCCTTCAACCAGGTGAGGCGAGCAATTGCACCTATTCAGCGAATATGGACCGGGGCGCTGTGGGCTGAAGGGCCGACATGGTCGAGCCAGGGGCAATATCTCGTCTTCAGCGACGTCTCGGGCAACACCCTTTACCGCTACATCTGGGATGACGGTCGGGTGAGCGTATTCCGCCGTCCGTCTAACAACACCAATGGCAACGCCTTCGATTATCAGGGGCGGCTCTTGTCGTGCGAGGACTTCACACGGCGTCTCCTGCGCCGGGAGCATGACGGGACGATCACAGTGATCGCCGATTCATACGACGGCAAGCCACTGAATTCGCCGAACGGCGTGGCAGCGCATCCCGACGGCAGCATCTGGTTCACCGATCCCGGTTATGGCGACCAGCTCGCCGAGGGACACCCGGACGAGGTCGGCGGCCCCGCCAACCCGCAAGGGTTCCTGAACCCGCGCATCGGCGCCCCGGACGCCGGCGCCATCGGCGGGCGCAAGCGGGAATTGCCGACCAACACCTATCGCTGGGACCCCAGCGGCAAGCTCGAGGTGGTGGTGCCCGAGGAGGTGGTTCCCGACCCGAACGGGCTCTGTTTTTCGCCCGATCACAAGACATTTTATTTGATCAGCACTGGCAAGGGGCCGGGCGATACCGGGCCGGGCGGAGAGCGCGTCATCTATGCCTTCGACCTGCAAGGCAAGAAACTCACTAACAAGCGCCTGTTCACCGACATGACCGTGGACGGCGTCAAATGCGGGCCTGACGACATGTGCGCCGATGTCTTCGGTAATCTGTGGTGCAGCTCCAATGCGCCACTAGGCTATGCCGGCGTGCTCGTCTTTAATCCCGCGGGCAAGCTGATCGGCCGTATCCGCCTGCCCGAAGTGTGCGCCAACCTCACCTTTGGTGGGCCCAAGCGCGACCGCCTGTTCATGGCGGCGAGCCAGTCGCTCTATATGCTAGAGACCGCAACCCAGGGTGCGGCCCCAGGCTGAGGTCACCCGCCCGGATTTGAAATCTCCGCTGTCGGCCGGGGGTCCGTAGTAAGAGGGTGCGAACTGGGGAGGGTTCAGGTCTGCAAGACGGGACCCTGCGCCGCGGCGTATGCGATGACCAAACAAAATAACGGGGCCGGGAAAGGACGGGATCATGTTCAACGCTATCGAGGTGCACGGCGCGGAGGCTCTGCTCGAGCAGCTGCGCGATGAATTGAGCGGGCGCGCTCCTTCGCTTGCTCACGACGATCCGGGCGAAATTCAGACGAGCCGCTCCGCGAGCCGCCGCCTCCCCCGAAATATTACGAGCCGGCGCAGCCGCGCCGACCCGTAGCGTGGGCTGTCGCTTCAGTTCGTGAAGGATCCCGGATGCCGGTCAGGGTAGGCGATCGGTGATCGTGATTAGCCTTGCCCACCCGCCGGCCGGCGGGTGTGACCAAGCCGCCGCAAATGGCCGAGGAGCGGTTGGCGAGCGGCGTTTTCACTCCGATACACAATGCAAGTGCCCGAAGGCGGTCGGGGGCGCCAAGCCGGCGGGCCAACGCAATATTGCCGATCCACTCGGCATAGGCCAGGGAGACGATAGTGACGGACGCGATGGGATCCGTCGGGCAGGTGTCGCGCAAGCGGCGCCGGGCCGAAGCTCGGATTACTCGATTGGTAGCTCTGCTGCGATTCTGCTGAAGCTGTCGCCGCGAGCGCGCAGCTTCGCACCCGCGGCGAGCAGGATCGCGACGCCGATCGCCAGCACCACTGCGCCCTGGAAGAGCGGCTGGAAGATCAGCGCCGTCTTCGGCAGGACCGCGAGCGAGACGATCAGCGGCGTCGCGAGGATGATTGAGACGATGGCCGCCGGCACGACGAGCGGCTGATCCATGACCCCCTTGCCCCACTCGGTCTGGCCGTATTCCCTATGCCAGCGGAAGTTGAGCACCCCCACCGCGAGCGCCAGCCACATGCCGAGAACGGCGAGCGAGCGCACCGCCACGCCCATTGCCCAGCCGGCATAGACCGATTGCACAAGGAACAGCGAACCGAGACCGGCGATCAAGAGCAGTGCCGCGAGCGGCACCTTGCGGCCCGACGTCTCGGCGAAGATTGCTGGCAGCATCCGGTCCTGCGCCTGCGCGAAGCAAAAGCGCGAGGCCACCATCAAGCCCGGCGCCAGCGTCTTACCCACAATCAGCGCAACCAAAAGGTTAAGTATAACCGTCAGCCAACTCGGCGCGACAAGACCGATTAGTCCCGGCGCCGTCGCGTAGCTGCCCTTCCCGGCCTTGATCAGCCCGACGATCGCCCACCACGGGGCCGCGTGAAAGAGTGCGGCGGCGACCGCGGTAAAGAGCACGAGCGCGACGAGCCAGCCCCACATGATGCCGAGCGGCAGTTTCTTTTCCGCCTCCCGGACTTCGCCGCCCAAGGCCGGTCCTGCTCCGAGACCCGCATAGGCGAAGACGAACAACGAGGTGACGGAAATGAAGTGGACGAAGCTCGCCGGCGGCGCCGCGGTCGGAGCCGTGAGCTTCACTTTCGCAATATCGCTGGCGGCCGCCACGAAGGTCTCGGGCGGCGTCAAAAACCCGTAGGCGGTGATCAGCAGCGCCACGCCAACGATGACGAACATTAGAATCGTGACGAACACCCCATAATAACGGATGCCGGCCGCGTTGATCCAAAAGGTAAGCCAGATCGCGGCGAGCCCGGTAACGAGATGGCCGGTATGCGACAACAGGGCATGACCCACTGCGGGGCTAATCGGCAGCATCGCTTGGCCCAGAAACGTACCGAAGGCGAAACCGAGAAACCCCAACCCGGCAGGCCCCGTCGCCCAGTAAGTGAAGGTGATGAGAAAGCCGGCCGGCAGGCCGATGCTACGTGCAAGCCAGACGTGCTTAGAGCCAGCGCGCGGCATGACCCGCGAAAAAGCGGCAAAGAGATAGGCCTTCGGCAGCATCGCGATGCCGCACACGAACATCGCGAGCGGCACAAGCCCTTTCACATCAGGATAGACGGACAGGCTCTGGACCGAGACGTAGTTGATCCCGGAGCCGTATTCGGCCGAGACGGCCGAGGCCGTTATCGCCAGCACGCCGAGCGCTTTGGCGAGCCGGAACCCGGTTTCGTGGCTGATGCTCATCGCGTCCTCCCGCGTAGAGATTGTTAGCGGCTGTCCCTCGGCTCCCTCGTCACTGCGAACAAGCTCGCGACGCGCTCCGCGCGCTCCGGGGGTACAAGTCCGGCCTGGCGGAGCAGGATCTCTCGGCGGAACCTGCTTGCCTGCGCTCGCAGTGATAAACGTTCGCTTGTTCTCGACGACCGCGCGTGGAAGCCTGACTTCGCCGATTCAACACTCTGGGACACCTGAGCATCTGCGTTTGCGGAGGTCAGCTCCCAAAGGCCGGCAGTACAATGATTTCCGCTGTTCGTCGTCCCAAGCGGCGCTGTGAGACGCTGCAGCGAGGTCGCCGGCGGCGACCGGCGTGTAGCGAAACAGGACGCGGCCGTTTTTGCTGCCGGCGTGCTTCCAGCCATGCGGTGTACCGCATCGCATCACTGCGCACGTGCCGGGTCCCCCGAGCGTGGCCAAGTCGCCGGTCGAGGCAAAGGACCGCTCGGGCGGCGGCAGGTCAAAATGTTTGCCGCCGCCCGCGGGTACAACAGAGCCTTGTGCTGCGCTCCTCTCGGTCTCCCTCATGGTGAACGAGGATAAACCTCGGCGCTCTGATCCACCAGCGCTGGGGCGCGCCAGCCCGCTCACCATGCCAACGACGCGACCGAGGTACAGCACCTGCTGTGACCGTGTATTGCGCGACCTGACCCAGCGCTGCCGGCACTAGCGTTTCAGCGTTCAGCGAGAGGATGTACCGCGCGCCGGCACCGACAGAGTGCTCGGGATCATCGAGGTCGCCAGGTGCGGTCGGAGTGCCCAAGAAAATTCGGGATCGGATTTGAGGCCGTCAGCACCGTGCGATTCCGACCCGAGCTCCCGAAATGATTGCCACGCGCCGAAGTCGAGGTAGCTTCGGAAGCCGGCAGCGTGAGCCTCGCGCGGTCTGCGATGGCGGACGATCTTTGCCGGGCGCTCAACCCGCTGTTGCCCAGATCCACGGTGCGGTGGCGCAAGGCATTGCTGGAGCACGTGGTTTATGACCTGGAGACCGGACCAAACCCTTAAGTTGGCCCACATGCCGAGCCGGACCCGGCGGTAGGTCAACGCCGCGGCAGTGGCACAGGTTGAAGCCCCCGGTAGGACCAGGCGCAATCACGCGCAGGTGGAGAGTTCTTGCGGCCAGCGGGGCCTCTCCCTAAGCTCGGGGGAGTCTTTACCTACAGGAGCGCCGGGGATGCCCCAATCGCAAGCAACCCAATTCACCGCCGATCCTCTGACCTTCATCGTCCGGCACCAGTTGTGGGATGCCAATGTCGAGGATCATAC
>JAFMSA010000261.1 GCA_017353855.1 Alphaproteobacteria bacterium | reverse complement strand
CTGCAGAAGCAGACGGTACCGGTGTTCCGCGAGTCCAGGCAGAGGAGCTAGCGCATAATGGCGCCTTCAGAAGAAACCTGCGGTGACCTCGCTCAAACAGGGATATTGCTGATTGCCGCTGTCCCATACAAGGTGTTGCAGGTCGCGGCACGGAAAGGGTGAGAACGCCCGATTGATAACCGGGGTACGAAGGTTCGGCGGAGTCCTCGACCAGACTACGCGCGTAAGTCGGCAAAGACGAGCCTCTCAGGCTGCTTGAGACCAGGAGCCGAGCGGCCGTAACCCCTCGAGCATTCTGAACCGAGCGTCAACGTAGACAGGACGATCGCAATTCCCTGTCCGGCCACGCCCAGTGCAACCGGCGACTGCGATGACCGGTTCTCTAGCTGGACCCATGGCTCAAAGTGCGCCGATCACGCGACTATCCAGTCGGCGTTCGGCTATCCCCCGTCAGGTGCCTGCCGCCCGGTTCTTCTATGTAATTACTCCAATTATCCGCACACCTGCCGTAAGACGCTTTGCGCCCTCCGATTAGTACCTGCCTGCGGTCTAAGAAGGGTAAAAGGCGCAGAGGACCAGGTGACGGTCTATCAATGGCGGAGATCGTCGGGATTTCTCACGAAAACCCACAGCGATTTCTCGCTATGTTGTTTGGTCTAACAGCGCGGCCAATGCTCTCGTCAAGGCGCGATGCAGCCGGTCCCGTCCGCAAAAGTCTCGCCGCACAGTATGTTCAAGCGATGATCAAGTGGGGAGCCGAGCAACGGCATTACGTCAGCGACGAAATTGGTCGTCCTTGGATCGTTCTGCCATGCGTTGTAATGCGCTTCACTGTCCCAGACTTCTAAGGCAGCAAAGCGGTTGGGTCGATCGAATTGCTGCAGAACGGTGTAGCTCAGCTGTCCGGCAGCTTTGCTGGTCTCAGACCCATAGCGCACCAGGTTGTCCCGCCCTTTGATGGGGTCGCCGTCCACCAAGAAATCGACATAAGTTACAACAAACAGCGCGCTCTTGTCCGGCCCAACTTCGGAAGGCAGGGAGTCGCTTGTCCAGGGCGTATTGAACGATATCACCTGACTGTATTGGCGGTCGTCGATCGGGCTCCCAATACAGCAGTTGAAGCCGGGAGGGGGTGGAGGGGGCTGGACTTGCACGGCAAACCGGAAATCGACGCTGTGCGGCTGAGCCAGGTGAGCCTCGAACTCATCAAGGCTGCGCCAGACGTCGATAATTTGCGAATGGTTCGAAGCCAGGAGCCAATTGACGACTCGGAAGCTCTCAGATCCAGGATCTGAGGTACTGGCGTCGCGATAATGGAACAGTGCGCTATAGGCGGTTTGCTGGAAGTCGACATCCCCCTCCGTCGAGGGGATCACGTCGAAATGGGTAATGTCGAAGACCGGACCGCGAACGGGCGGCTCGCCCATATTATCGCCGGCATCTACCGCTGCTGCCGATAGCATGAATACCACTGTAATCGCCAGCAATCGCCGGAGCGATACGCACATAGCCAAATTCCTCCCGACCTTCTTATGCGCCCAATGTGTGGGCATCTGCTCCATTTTCCGACCGGAGATCAATCCAGCGTTGACGACTTCCAGCAAGGCTAAACGTAGACGCTTAAATCGTCAACCTTTGCAACCCACTCGTAGCCCCCAAAACACGACGGCGTTTGCGTTGTGACGGGAAGACATCGGGGAGCTATTGGTCAGCCGCACCGCACAAAAGACCCGGACACCGACTAGATCAGGAGGTCTGAAGTTATCGCGGAAACCCAGCAGCGGATCGTTAGTACGGCATCTGGACCGTGTTCGCGCTTGCCGCGTCGGGCGCGCCCCGATAGACGTCGCAGGCGCCGCGCACATCGGCCCGGAACAGGTTCCAATTTGACCGCGCTCCAGGTTCCTTCCGGCCCGATAGTCGACCGAGCGGTAGCGACCGGCGCGATCTTGCGGATGCCTCCGTAAAGTCGGCGACTGATGCGCGACGCCGTTCATGGGCAATCACGCGAATTTGCTTTGGGCATCAGGTCCCTCTTGCTCCGGCCCGATACAGAACCTACACCGTGGTCGATTATCGCTCTAAAAGAGGGGTCAGCGACACGATGGACGCAAATGAACTGCGCGCACTGCAGGCGCCGCTGAAGAAGCGATATCGGGAACAGCCGGAGACCGCACGCACACCGGCGCATGCCGAGGCGGTGCTCGACGTGAGTCGCGTCGCCTGCCGTGTTCGCTCCTGGGGCGGAGAGGCCGATGCCGGTCTGCATCCGGCCACCGGTGGCGACGGGAGCCTGGCATGCTCGGCGGATATGCTGCTGGAGGCGCTGGTCGCCTGTGCTGGGGTCACGATGAGCGCCGTTGCCAGCGCCATGGGCGTGAAGCTCCGGGGCGGGCGGGTAATTGCCGAGGGTTATTGGGACGCGCGCGGCACACTCGGCGTCGACCGCGAAGCTCCGGTCGGACTCACCGACATCGCGCTAACATTCGAATTGGATACCGATGCCGACGCTGCGACGGTGCAGCGCCTCGTGGAAATGAGCGAGCGGTTTTGCGTTATCTATCAGACCTTGCGCACACCACCTCGACTTTCGGTCAGCCACCGGATCGCAACCGGGGCCTGATGCTGGATCGCGCGGTCCGACCAGCCCGCGGGAATCACGCTTATGAGAGATCACGACCCGCTCGAGCGGATGATTGTGCCGCGGCTCGCGTCTCACCCGCGGCAAGAAAACGGGTCTTGCAAGGATCTGGAGCAGGAACGCCGCGATCTGGAACGGCTCGGGTTTCTGAAGCGCGAGCGGCTCGTCCTCGCCGATACCGGGCGGCTCAATTACCTGGTGCTGATCGGTGCGAGCGAGCTCCTTCCCAAGCTTTTGACGAGGCCGGGGCGCCGGAGGCGGTTTGCGCCGAATTGCGCCATCATCGTGGTGCGCACATGGCCGCGCCGCCGGAGTGGGTTGAGGTGCGGCCGGTTCCGGGCACCGCCTTGGACGAGCCGCTGCACAGCGCAATCGATAGCGGGGACGGCCGCCGTCGCAGCTGGCGCGCGTCATCAGCGCCGACCTCACTTTGATCGACGACCGCGCTGCGGTCGTGGCCGCCCGCGGTTTTGGCTGTGCCGTGATCGGTACCCTGGGTGTGGCGCCGCGCGCTGAACGATGTCGGCGAAGCCTTCCCGAGGCTTAGGCCGACGAATTTCCGTTGCCGCCCGGAGATTATGGATGCCCTGCTGGCAGACCGCAAGATAGGCGCGGAATGATTGACGGCCGCGGAGCTACAGCCTCCAGCGTCTTGGGAGGCGGGCGCAGGGAGATGGACGATGACGATCTGAAGCTTCGTCCCACCGAGCAGGAGGACTAGGCTTCCTGCGAGCGCACCTATTTCGAACCACTGCGAGAGGAGATCACCAAGCTAGGGATCGAGGAGGTTCGCCGCCGTACCGGGTTTGCCAGTCGACGGCTAATCGAACAGATACGGGTCGTGCTGCGGCGCGGCCAAATTGTCGGCTGGGTGCAAACCTCTCGAACCGACGATGCCGTCTTCGTTGTGCAGCTCTTCGTCGAAGGATCCCAGCGGGAGGGGATCGGGACCCGCATCATGAAACGGCTCATTGGAGAGGCGGCAAACGAGCAACAGGCCGTGACCCTCGCCATAGTTAAAGGGGTCCTGCGCAGCGGCTCTATCACCGGATGGAGTTCCACATCACGCATGAAGACGAGCGGAAATTTTACATGCGCCGTGCTCCAGATCGAGCACCATTATGACGATCCGGCTTCCGACAAAACCTCGACATAACCTTTGCCGGCGCTCCTCACCATCGGCGAGCGCGCGTCAGTACGCTTCCTCTAATTCTTCACGGCCAAGATCCGCAACCCGCACACGCGCGGCGCCAGGGCACGCGCTGCGGAAGAATTTTTGGCCTGCACGGGTGCGGCATGCCGTCAATCGTCGCTATTCAGCCGGTGCACGCGTCGCAACCTGAATCGAGGCGTCGACGCACGACTTCGCCGCACCGAGTGTCCAGCAACGGCTGGCTGCAGTCGTCATCTGTTAGACCACTTCGTGACCGGGCAGGTCGTGCCGGTCAACCCGGCCGGCTCGGTGCGCGGACCTTGCCGCATCGTCACGTTTGGCCAGACGCCCGTGCTCGACACGACAGAGGCGCACGCATTCCTCGACTCGATCTGCCGACGCATGCCGGCCTCCGCGAACGCGCGCTGATCAGGCCGATGGTGTATACGTTCATCGGCGGCGCGCTCGGCATGTCGGTCGAGGATGTCTACACCCAGAACCGCCGGCTATGAGTGCGGCTGCGCGAAAAGGGCGGCAAGCGGCACGCGATGCCGTCCCACCACAACCTCGGGGAATATCTGCTCGGTTGTCTTAGTCTCGACGACGGACTACGCGGCGATCCGACTGGGCCGGTGTTCCGTACCAGCGGCCGCGGGACGGGCAAGCTCTCTCGCACCGTGCTCCCGCAGGCCAACGCCGATGCGACGATCGGACGTGCGCCGTTGCCACGAAGCTCGGTAATCACAGTTTCCGGGTGACCGGCATCACCGCCTACCTTACCTGACGGCGACACGCTCGAGACCGTCGAGGAGGGCGTTTCTTGCGGCGACTTGTTTGGGCGTTGCAGGGAGGGCGTAGAGCGGCGTTATCAAACTGGCACATTGTCGCCGGCCTCACCGCGCTGTTCGGCGCTCTCCATTATTGGCCGCCGCACTGAGATCCTCTCCGGGCGCGCGGCTCATGAAAGCCCACGGCGAGCTGCCGGAGGAGGGCCGGACCGGGGGGCCGCTGACGCTGGCCGGAATTTGCAATCGTTCTCAACGCATCGACTTGGCGATATCGGCGAGGAAAGCCAGTGCATAGCACCCCATCATCAACCCAAGCCACAGGAACCACGGCGTGTGAATGATGAGCGCCGTGATCTTGTTGGCCTCGACCCGCACCAGCGCGTCGGGGCTGGCCGCCACAGCAGCATAGAAGGAAGTGACTGCCAGAAGGAAAAAGAGCCAGCCGGCAAGTGACCAAAAGACTCTCATCGCGCCGCTCCTTGCTCCGGTGCCCGTCGCACCAGGATCCTGCGCACAACATGCTCGTGGCTGATCTGAAAGCCGCGCTCGCGCACCACGTCGCGGATGTACATCAGCGACCCGCCGCGCCTACGCAGCTCGAGGATGTCGGCCGCCTTTTCGCCCGGGTCCGCGATCAGCGCAGCAGCGCAACATCGAAGGACCTGCCTCGAGCGGTGCGCCCGGGCGCCGTCGTCATTTCCGCTCGGATGAACGCTGCTTTCGAAGCGCTCTAGACGCCTTGCACACGATTCAGAGCTTGCGACAACGTAAGATTTCGTTCTGGCTTCCGGACTTGGGCGGCGACCTCTCGGGCGATAGGCGGGGCCGGGCGGAAATGAGGGTATCGCCGGCTGGAACCGATCAATCGGGCCGTCCAGGATCATGACTCAGGCGCCGCAGGGAGCCAGGAGTTGCAGGGATAGGGCGTCTCACCCGCTAAAAGCAACGAGCACTGAGCGTCAGCAGCAATTTTCGGGTTGATTATCTCTGTCCTATGCCAAGGCGTTGGGCGGCGGATGCTGTGATTTGCCGGATTTTCCGGTATTGGGCCTCGGTGAAGGGTGGCGGGCCGGAGGAAGGGGCTCGGATGTGCCGCGACGTCGCAGCAATCCACGCCTTATCGGACTCGAGGTGGGCGTGGTTGAGAATACGAGTCAGCGTTCCCTCTGCATCTGCGCAAAGCTCTTCAAAGCGGACCAGAAGGGCAGCTTTTCGCACCGCCCTATCCTCGTGCAGTTGCTCGGCGACGAAATCGTGTACGCTTGCCCAATAGAGGCTCCAGCCTTCCACCTCGTTCCCGTCACGCCACAGTTTTTGTATGGCTGTAGTCGCCGACACAGAGCCGAGATTGAGCGCCCGCCGATCAAGGCCAAACTCGTAATGACCGACACGTTGCATGTAGCGCAGCGCCGCAGGATGCCGGACCTCGGCTGCGGAAAAGAGCGCGTGCTGGCGCATGAGGGAGGCTATGTGCGTCAGCGGATCGCGCAACGGGATGATGATCCGTGCATCCGGGAACAGCTGCAGTATCGCCCGTAGGCGGACTAAATTGTAGTTGCCCTTCGCGAGATAGCGCCGCCCTTGCCGCAGCCAGAGCAGTTTGCGGATATGATCTCGATAGAACGCCGCAAAATCAGGTGAAACGAGGTCCAAGCGATTGTCACTCGCGGAATCGTGGCTCTGGGGGTGAAATGCCATCCAGAGCATTTCCTCGATTGCCTCCGGACTGTCCG
>JAFMSA010000025.1 GCA_017353855.1 Alphaproteobacteria bacterium | reverse complement strand
AAAGGCTTCACGCGTGACAGTCGAATTCACAATGACTGCATCGGCGAGAGCGGCGGCTGTTTCAATCCGGCGCCGGTGCTTCACATCCTGACCCGGAAGGGCATATTCCGGAAATTCGATCGGGATCAGATCGTGAATGAGGCAGACGAAACTTACGGCGAGATGCCGTTTGAGACGTGCGATGGGGCGGCGCTTCTCGAGATGATGATGGGAAACGAGGAGATACACCGGGTCGTCGGCCGGGTTGCGCAATCGCGCGCGGAGTGAATGTTCACCATGGCGCAGCGCCGCAAAACGCAATGCCCGGGCCAGCCGCTTTGTCCTGCGCGTTTGCTGCGCGAGATCGGCGTAACCGCGCCATACCCCGGCGATCGTGCCGATGTAATCTTCGGTTGCCGGTTCCGGTAGCAGTCCGAAGCGGCCCAGTCGCGTCAGCATCGTAAAGCACACCGGTGCGGCGCGCGCGGCCAGATGCTCGGCATAGGCGAGCTCCACGCGGTCGATGCCGGTAGGTGTCTCTCGACCGGCGCGCGAAATCAGCCGCGACAGGTCAAACAGGATCAACTGCCGCCCCGTCCGGCCGATCTGCAGAATTCATTGGATAGACTGCACATAATCGCGCACGCCGTCCTCGAGCGAGGAAAACGGATGATCGAAGCCGGCGGTCCGCAGTTTTCTGATGTCCGCCTGCGTGAAGTACTGGTATTTGTCGCGCAGCGCAGCGGGGATATCGACGAAGCGGATTTTTGGCACGCATCCGGCCGCGGCGCCCACCGCCTCCACAAGGTCGAGAAAGCTGCGTGCGGTCCCGGTTCCGACATTGAACAGCCCGCTCACGACGGGGTTCTCCAGCAGCCATCCGACGGTGGCAACGCAGTCCCTTACATAGACGAAGTCCCTCAGCTGGCCGCCGTCCCGGTAGCCGGGGTTGTGCGACTTGAACAGGCCGACAATCTCGCCTGCTCTCACCAGAGGAAAAATCTTGCTGACCACGGACTGCATGTCGCCCTTGTGGGTTTCGTTTGAGCCGTAAACGTTGAAAAATTTGAGCCCAGCCCACTGCGGCGGGGTCGGCCGGGCGTGAGCCCAATCGTCAACAATGCGACGATCCACGACGTGCTTAGTCCAACCATAGGCGTTGAGCGGGCGCAATACGGCGAGCGCGGCGGGGGTCTGTTCATCACTGAATCCGCAGCTGCCGTCGCCGTAGGTCGCAGCCGAGGAGGCGTAGATAAACCGAGTGGCGTTCGCTGCGCACCACCCCCAAAGGTCCAAGCTCAGGCGAATATTGTGCGTTACGAGCCGGTCGACATCGCGTTCGGTCGTCGACGAGATGGCTGCCATGTGGATGATCGCCGCCACCTTGTCGCGATGACCGCGCAGCCACTCGAACAGGATGTCGGGGCGAATGAGGTCGTGAAGCTGAACGGCCTGCAGGTTGCGCCATTTGTCACCCGATCGCAAATGGTCGACGGCGACGATGCGCAGTCCCGCATCTGCGAGGGCGCCGACGATGTGCGACCCGATGAACCCGGCACCCCCGGTTACGACGACCACATCATCGCCGGACAGGTTCGTTATCGCCGGCATCGCGTATCCTCTCGAGCTCGATTCGCCGGTTGGCGACTGCTGCCGCGATGCATCCTCGCCCGCGGTTCATACGTACCGAAAGGGGTTACTGATGCACCGAGCCCTTGACGACGATGCCCGTGATCACCGGCCCCGTGATGGTGTTCAGCAGCGTGAAGAATTTCTGCAACTCGTTCAATTTTGCATTGGCGACGAAAATAACGTCCTTGTCGGCGACGGGAAAACGCTGTGCCAGGAAATATGATTGGGCGTCGCTGAGATCGAGCCGGTAGACAACCGGCGATGTCTTATCGGGTCCGGTGCCCAATCGGGGCGCCCCCAAAGCGCCGACGACGGCGGGCGGTTCGAAGCGGAAAAGGAATACCCCCGCCGGATCCGCCCGCAGGTCCTGAAGCCCCTTCGCCTTGGCCAGCGCCTCGGCCAGCGTCATCTTCTCTGCGGTAAAGTTCACCTGGGCATTGTCACCCGTCGCTCCGAAAACGGAGAAAGACTGCGGGATCCGCACGAGCGTCAGCACATCCCCCGGCCAGCCATAGATGTTTTCGCCGGGGTCGGACACCAGCGTTTCCATCGGAATCGTCACAGTGACGCCGTGTCGCGACAGCTTGACAAAGGTCTCGTAAACCGGGGATTTCGCGCCGCCGGCCAGGGCGATCAGATCGAGCAGACGGTCGCCGTTGACCGATAACGGTACCCTGGCGCCATTGACAACCTCCCCTGAAACGGTCGCAGCATTGGTAATGCTCTTCGTGATGGTCACGATCGTCTGGGGTTCGATCGCCTTTCCCGCTAGCCGCTGCTCTATGCTGCGCTGGACCTCGACCGGTGTGCGTCCCGCCACCGGAACCCGCCCGGCGAAAGGGACCGATATCGCGCCATCGCGCGCGACAACCTGGTCCGGGATTGTGACGTTCCGGGAACCCGGCGAAACGCCGGGGGTCGGGGATGTGCCAAACAAACCGCCCGCCGCGGCTTCCCAGATCGACACCGAGATCGTATCCCCGATCCCGATCGTTGGCGGGGGCGGCTTGCCCTGCGCGCCAAAGCGCGAGCGAAAGCTTGGCTCCGGCTGCGCCAGCAACGTCGCCACGACATTGGCGTTGACGTCGACCACGTCGTAGCGGATCCGGCTATTCTGCACGGCGCTGTCGATCACCTCACCGGTGGTTGGCCCGGCGGTCGGCAGAAACGAACATGCCGCAAGGGCAGCGCCGGTAAAGCAAGCAAAGGCAGCGGCGAACCTCATCGACGCGGCATGATTTGCGAACCTGTACTAGTATTCTATTGACGCGAGGGAAGAAACATTAGCTTACTTCGCGGCTGGATGGCGTGCGCCAAGTGCGGGCGGCGCAAATGGGCACGAACCGCTGCGGCAAGCGGGTCATGCAGTGCGGCCTAAACGACCTGCAGCTGTGTTGCGATCAGTCGCGAGGTGTAGACCCCCATCCAGCCGGCCGGGTCAAGCCAGCCTTTTTCGTCTCGCGGCGGACGGATGGCGCGAATATGCGCGTCGGTAATCTCGGACAGATCCTTGATCTGACGCGGCGGATCGAACTCGGTCGACCAGAAAAATCGTGCCGTGCCGCCCACTTCGTGCTTGGCAACCAGGCAGTTCGGGGCACCTCCCGCCCGGTTGTATAGGCCGACTGCCGAATAGTTTTCCTGATGGCTGACCATCATCACGCCTTCCGTTCCGGGAAAGGCGTATTTCATGGCCGAAAACCAGCGGCAGAGCGACGCCAGCTCGCCTTCAGTGAATTCGTACCTGGTCGGCGAGCACCCCGCATCCGCCACTGACGGCGCGCCTGGTGCTCTCAGCGGGAACGGCACAACGTTCGTCTTTTTCGACACTTTGTCCCCCCGCCCCCGTTTGGACCGCACGGCAGCACTCATACTTCCCCCAACGCCGGACGCGCATCAGTCACCACGCCACACGGCTGGCTCGAACGTGAACCGCAATGGCGAGCTTTTGTCGACTACTTATCCGTTCGAGATAGATACAGAACACGCCCCTGATTCGATTCAAAGAATACTATCCGGCATCGGTTTGGAGTCAATCGAGCCTGTAACGGGGGGGAGGTTTTCCAGTCGAGTGTGTTCGATCGGCAACAGTGGCAAAAAGGCGACAGCTCTTAAACTTACGGTTTGGACACCCGCCGGCGACACGATCCGCCCCCCGACCGGAATGGCCACCGCGGGATCGCCACGGCATGGCGGGTGGCGTCGAGATGTTGACCGGCACCTGCGTTTCTGATAGGCACACCCCGATGAATCGTGAGCGCTGCGAGCTTCGACTTACCTGCTCGGCGTCTTGAGAGGCGCCGAGGCTGCTCGTTCTTGTTCCCGTTGGGGAACTCCTTCGCGCTCAGTGACGTCGATGCGTTCCATTCTCTTTCTCAAAAGCTTCGCTGTTCCCTCCCCGGCCGGGGCCGGGCTGCTCATGGATTTCCGACTTAGCGGCGGCCGGCGGCGCTGACCCCTGCCGGCCGTACAACTCGCCATCGCAATACCAAGGCCGCCGCATTCGGCGGCGAGCCTGTACGAGGAGATTTCCATGCCCGGCATGCCGATCCACAAGTATCGCGCTTTTCAACCCGTCAACCTGCCCGACCGTCGCTGGCCGACGCAGGTGATCGACCGCGCCCCGCAATGGTGCAGTGTCGATCTGCGCGACGGCAATCAGGCGCTGATCGAGCCGATGGGACCCGACCGCAAGCACCGCATGTTTGATCTGTTGGTGAAGCTCGGCTTCAAGGAGATCGAGGTCGGTTTTCCCTCTGCCTCGGAGACGGATTTTGCTTTCGTCCGCGAGCTCATCGAGCAGCAGCTGGTACCTGATGACGTGACGATCCAGGTATTGACCCAAGCCCGGCCCGAATTGATCGAGCGCAGCTTCGAGGCTATCCGGGGGGCGCGGCGCGCCATCATGCACCTCTACAATTCCACCTCAACGTTGCAGCGCCGGGTCGTGTTCGGCCTTGAAAAGCCGGGCATCGTCGACATCGCCGTTAATGGCGCCAGGCTGATCCGGGAGCTCGCGGCCACAATGCCGCAGACCGAGATCGTCTACCAGTATTCGCCGGAAAGCTTCACCGGCACCGAGCTCGATTTTGCAGTCGAGATCTGCGAGGCGGTGTTGGAGGTTTGGCGACCGACACCGGAGAGGAAGGCGATTCTCAATCTCCCCGCCACCGTCGAGATGGCGACACCGAACGTGTACGCGGATCAGATCGAGTGGTTCGCGCGCAACATCCGCGACCGGGAGTGCATCACTCTCAGCGTCCATCCGCACAACGACCGCGGCACCGCGGTCGCGGCCACCGAGCTGGCGGTGATGGCCGGGGCCGAACGGATCGAAGGCACGCTCTTCGGCAATGGCGAACGCACCGGCAATGTCGACATCGTCACGTTGGCGCTCAACCTGTTCAGCCAGGGAATCGATCCCGGGCTCGTGATCACCGATATCGACGAGATCGTCCGCACCGTCGAGCACTGCAACCAGCTGCCGGTCCATCCGCGCCACCCCTATGCCGGCGAGCTCGTCTACACCGCCTTTTCCGGTTCGCATCAGGACGCCATCAAGAAAGGGTTTGAGGCGCTCCCCAAACGCAACGACCGGATATGGGAAGTGCCGTATCTGCCTATCGATCCGAAGGATCTCGGCCGCACCTACGAGGCAGTTATCCGCGTCAACAGCCAGTCCGGTAAAGGCGGTGTTGCCTATGTTCTGAAAACCGATCACGGGCTCGACCTGCCGCGCGGATTGCAGATCGAGTTCAGCAAGCAAGTGCAGGAAGTCACTGACCGTAGCGGCAAAGAGGTGACAAGCGGCGAAATCTGGTCACTGTTCGAGCAGACCTATCTGCGCGGTGGGATCCGGCTGGTCGATTACACGCTGTTGCCGGAGCCGCGCGCCGGCGAGCGCCGCATTGCTGCGACAATTGCGATCGACGGCACCGAACGCCGGATCGAAGGCGCCGGCAACGGCCCCATCGCCGCCTTTGTCGACGCGTTGCGGCGCGATTGCGGGATCGATCTGGTCGTTCTTGATTATCACGAGGCCGCCGTCAGCGCCGGCGCCGACGCGCAGGCGGCGGCCTACGTCCAGATCCGCGGCAACGGTGCGGGTACGCTCTATGGCGCCGGGATGGACAGCGATATCGTCACCGCCTCGTTGAAGGCCGTCGCAAGCGCCGCGACGCGCACCGTCCAGCGCGCGGCCGTAAAGTAGCGGCCGCCGGCACCCTCGCCCGCCCCTGGCACCGCGGTCCGGGAAAGCGGCCGGCCTTTGCCGCCGCGCGGGGGGAGGGGGAACCAGCCGCCGGCGCCGGGTGCGGCGAGGCGCGTTCGACACCGGATCACGCGATCCGATCGCCTTGTCTGATTTCGGCGGTGCGGTTATCGACCGCAGGCAACATGCGGCCGGGATCGCGCGTGACAACGACGTCGATAACGCTCGGGCGGGTTCGCTCGGCAAGACCCTCGCGGACCGCTCCGCCGAGCCTGTCCGGGTCCTCGACGCGGATGCCGTTGCATCCCATCGCCCGCGCAATCGCCGCATAATCCATCTCGACAAGATCGCAGGATTGATAGCGGCCACGGAACATCGCGTGCTGCAGGGCCTTGACATAGCCCGAGGCCGCATTGTTGACGACGATGACCGTCAGTCCGATACCCGCCCGGCGGGCGGTTTCGAGTTCGCCGAGCATCATATTAAACCCGCCGTCTCCGGTGATTGCGGCGACCGGCGTTGCAGGGGCCGCCAGCGCCGCCCCGATCCCGCCCGGCAACCCGTAGCCGATCGATGCCAGACCGCGATCCGGAATGAAACGCCGACCCGGTGATTTGGTATCGTAGAGCAACCCTGTCCAATGGCCGGCAAATCCGCCATCGGCAACGAGGATGCTGTCGGCCGGCAAAGTGTCGTTGAGTTCCCGGCACAGCCTCGCCATGTGGATCGGCCGCTCACCGGAATTCAGACGCGGTGCAGCCTCTTCCCGCCACGCGGCGATTCGGGTCGGAATTTCCGCGATGTATTCGGTACGCGCGTTGCGCGCTCGCCGCGCTTCGTCGGCGAGTGCTTCGCAAAGGTCTTCAAGACCAGCCTTGGCATCGCCCCACAGCGCCACCGCGGCCGGCCGGCAACGCCCGATCTCCTCGGCGAGGATGTCGAGATGGATAAGGGGGATCGATGCGCGCGGCAGCGCGTAACGCTTTGTCGCGATCTCGCCGAGCTTGCAACCGATAACGAGCAGACAATCCGAGGCTTCGATAAGATCGTTGGCGATTCGCGAGTAGCGGCCGAAAAGCCCGACCGAAAGCGGATGGGTGCAGGCGATCGCGCCCTTGCCGCTCATCGTATGGGCGATCGGGATCGACTGCGCCTCGGCCAAGGAGAGGAGCGCCTGATATCCGGCCGAAAGATGAATGCCGCCGCCAACCAGGATCAGCGGGCGCCGGGAGCGCGCGATCAGCGCGGCGGCCTGCGAGATGTCGGCGCGATCAGGCCGTATTCGCCGCGCCGGTATGCTCAACGTCGACGGGTCGACCGCGAAATCATCGCTGCCGAAGTCGTGCTCGCCGTGGCAGACGTCTTCGGGGACGTCGAGCAGCACCGGACCAGGCCGGCCGGAAGTCGCGACCGCGAAGGCACGGCGCAGCAGCTCAGGGATTCGGCTTGTCTGCTCGACCCGGATCAACTCCTTGACTGCGGGGCGCAAAATTTCGACTTGCCGGCATTCCTGGGTCATGTTCTTCCAGGAGTGGGCGCGATTGGTATCGCCGGCCAGCGCGATCATCGGCGTCCCGGCATTGAGCCCCTCGATGAGACCGGTCAGGAGGTTGGTGGCGCCGGGCCCGAGGGTTCCGTCGCAGACACCGGGACGGTTCGTGACCCGCGCATAGGCGTCGGCCGCGAAGGCGCCGCACCGTTCGTCGTTGATCAGAAAGTGACGCAGACCGAGCTGCGCAAGCGCGTCGTAAAACGGCAGAAGCTGAAATCCGCCCATGCCGAACATCGGCCCGACCTCGGCCAGCCGTAGCATCTCCGCAAGCGCTCGACCGCCGTTCATGCGACCCGCCGGCCGGTTGGTCGCTCCTGCGCCCTCACTCATGTCATTTTCTCCCGCTCAGCGGTCTCTCTTATGATCGCGACAAAGTCCCGCGCACTCATTCCCGGGGAGATGCCAAGCACAGCGGCGCGCCGGTTCACTCGCGTGAGGACGCCGTCCTCATAAGTGGACCGGGCATCGCCGATTCGCGCGCTCATAGCGGCGACGGTGCCGGCGGCAATGCCACGGGCATCGAGCGCCGGCAGCCGGGTCACGCCAGCCCCGTCGATCCCGATCCCGGCATCGTTAAAGAGCGCAGCGAGCGCATCGCTTTTCAGCGCGGTATCGGGTCGGCCGCCCAAGAGCCCGCCATGCGATCCGGTTACCACGACCGTACCGCCATGCTCGGCACCGGCCAGAGAGGCCGAATCCAACGCCCACAGCGCCGGCGCATCCGCGCCAAGCAGGAAAGCGGCTTCGAGGGCTGGGGGCGGTTCCCGCCCGCTTGGAACGGCCTTTTGCAGACGGATTGCCGCGTCGCGACAGGCCATGCCGGGACGGCAATCGAGCGCCAATGCCGGCGAATTGGCGTGCGTGATGATCCCCCGCGCGATCATGTCCGGTCCGTCTCCAATGCGCGCGGTATCGTGTCCCACGGCGGCGGCCGGAACGCCGAGCCTGGCCAGGTAGCCAAGTCCGGCGATACCGGCCTCGTCCCGCCCGAGGCCGGCGTCATTGAAGACGGCCGCAGCAATGCCGAGCTTGGCCGCGAGATAGGCGGCGTAGATGCCGCCATGCGACCCGTTGACGACAATCGCGCCGGCCGCCTGCGTCCCGATGCGGGTGATGCTGTCGGCCGTCAGGACCGGCGGAAGACTGTTCGTGCGCACTGACCTCTCCCACGTAATCCCCTCCCATCATGCCGCAAAAATTCACGGCAGGCGAAGCTTCGCCGAGGCGGGACGCTGCGGGCATGTGCATCGGCGCGAACGGGCCGACGAAATCGACGTTTCGGTGCCGAGCGTGCGCACAACGTGCCGCCGCCGGCCAGAAATTTCCGCGCCGCATTGCGGGCCGCGTTGTCTGGGCGCTGGCCTCGCGGGCGGTAGGCAACCCTGGGGGGTTGGGAACCGAACGGGCTTGTCTCAAACGCTGCCCGGCGACATTGGCGAGAGAAGCCGGAGCCAAAGTTCTGCTCCGCCAGGCCCTTGCGGCCAGACCCGGGGAGTCCCCATCCTGGCGGCGGAACTCCTCTGCGGACCTGAAGGCCGGACTATCCGCCCCGGAAACATTCGTTTGAGGCTTCTGCTCGAAGCCTCAAACGAAGAGACGTTCGCCCTGAAGCCCATCGTAGAGATGGGCCACGAACTCGCCGTAACCGTTCCACTTTAGCGTCGGCCGGCGCTCGTTGGTGCCGAGCACGCGCTCTTCGGCCTGACTCCAGCGAGGGTGCGGGACGGCCGGATTCACATTCGCCCAGAAGCCGTATTCGTTCGACGCCAACGCTTCCCAGAAGGAGACCGGCCGCTTGTCCGTAAATGAAAAGCGGACGATCGATTTGGCCGATTTGAACCCGTATTTCCATGGAAGCACGAGTCGCAACGGCGCTCCGTTCTGCTTGGGCACCGGCTTGCCGTACATGCCGGTCACAAGGAAGGCAAGCTCGTTGCCAGCCTCGGCGATCGTGAGGCCTTCGATATAGGGCCAGGGGTACCAGACCTGCTTCTGGCCAGGGGCCGTCGTGGGATCGAGAAAGGTTTCCATCCGCACATATTTGGCGGAGCCCAGCGGCTTGGCGAAATCGACGAAGGCAGCCATAGCAAAGCCGCTCCACGGCACCGCCATCGACCATGCCTCGACGCAGCGGTGCCGATAAAGCCGTTCCTCGAACGGCATTCTCCTCAACAAGTCATCCATGTCGAGGGTCATCGGTTTTTCGACCAGCCCGTCGATCTTGATCGTCCAAGGTCGAAGCTTGAGCGCCTGCGCCTCGTCGGCGATCGACTTCTGTGAGCCGAACTCGTAAAAGTTGTTGTAGGCAGTCGCAAGCTTCTCGTCGGTCAGCGGCCGGTCGAGCGTGTAGCGCGCATTCCGTTTGGCGGGATAAAGACCCGCCGAGGGGTCGCCGTTTCCCGCCGTCGCGGAGCCTAATGCGGAAACCAGGATCGGGCCCGCCGCAATCGCCCCCACCAGGCTTCTGCGATGGACGAACGCCGATTCCGGCGTGGCTTCACTCTCTCGAAGCTCCCACCCCTTATTGCGCCGGATCCCCATGACCGCACCTCGACACGTCGTTTCAGGCCACAATTTGGGACGGACAGGAGTGCCGCCAAGTCACGCTTTCGCGAGCGCTTACTGCGCGGCGTCAGCTGTCCTCGAGGCGAGCACCTTTTCTGCCGGCCTCCCCGTCAGCTCATGCATGTGGTCGAAGCGGTGCGCAAAGCTGCCGACGCCCATCGTCAGCGAGCGCAGTTCGACGATCAGGTCGTGGAGCTCGCTCTGCGGGAGATTGGCACTGACGACGTCCCAGCCGGGCCAATCGGGTTTCGCGTCATAACCCAGGATCTGTCCGCGGCGCCCCGCGACGAGGCGCTGCACGCGTGCCGTAAACGCATTCGGCACCGAAATCTCGACCAGGTCGATCGGCTCAAGCAGGATCGGGTCGCATTTCGACAACACTTCCTGGATCGCCTGGCGCCCGGCAGTGTGGAACGCCTGGTCCGAGCTGTCGACCGAATGAAACTGGCCGGTGATCAGATTGACCGCGACATCGACCACCGGAAAGCCGATCGGTCCGCGGCGCAGTGCTTCGACGACACCCTCCTCGACGGCCGGTATGTAATTGCGCGGAATGGCGCCGCCGACGACACTGTCGGTGAAGCTAAAGCCGGAACCGCGCGGCAGCGGCTTCATCTCAATCGTGACATCCGCAAACTGGCCGTGCCCGCCGCTCTGTCGCTTGAAGCGGGAATGCTGCTGCGCTCCGCGCCGGATCGTTTCCTGGTAGGGAACCGCGGAGCGCCTGCCGCTCACCCCGAGATTATGCCGGTTGCGCAGGCGGTCGATCGCGATCTGCAGGTGGATGTCGCCTTGCCCCCACAACACCATTTCCTGGGTATCGGCATTCTGCTCGAGTTCCAATGTCGGGTCTTCCTCGATCAGCTTGCCGATCGCGCCGGTCAGTTTGACGTCATCCTGCCGCCGCTCAGAGGTGATCGCGAGACCGAAAACGGGTTGCGGGCGCTCTGGCCGCGGCAGCGGATCAGCCTTGCCGGACGGGGTCAACACCGTGCCGGTCGCAATCTCGTCCATACGGGTCAATCCGACGACCTCACCGGTGTGCGCCGAGGACACCTTCTCCTGCTGGGCTCCGGTCAGGCGCAAGAGGCCCGCCACCCGACTGCCGTTCAGCACCATTCCTTCTGAAATCGTGCCGCGCCAGATACGGGCCAGCGACAGCTTGCCCGTATGCGGCAGGTGAAAAGTCTTGAAAACCTGAGCGAGGGGTTCTCCCTCCGGAGCAATGCCGAGCCGCCGCGCAGTGTCCTGCGGCGCCGGCGCCTCGTGCCGCAGCGCTTTCCACAACCGCCGAATGCCGTGGTCAGCCAGCGCGGAGCCGAGAAACACAGGCACGACCTGAGCGCCCTTCAACGTGCGGGTCAGGTGCCGGTAAATCTCTTCTTTCGGCGGCTCCACTTCCTCAAGCAGCTGTTCCAGGAGGGCATCATCGAAATCGGCGAGCTTTTCGATAAGGCCGGTGCGGGTGGCCCGCTCCTCGTCCCAGAAATTATCGGGGAGCGGGATCAGATCCGAGGGCTGGCCGGGGCGGTAGCGATAGGCGCGCTCGCTGACCAGGTCGACATACCCGGTGATCTCGGAATCGGTTCCGCGCAACGGCACCTGCCGCAGGACGAGCGGACGTTCGGAGACCGACTGCAAAGCCGCGAGCAAGTCTCGGACGCGAGCACTTGCAGTGTCCATCTTGTTGATGAAAATCATGTGCGGGATCTTGTGCCGATCGAGAAACCGCAGCAGTGCGCTGATCGTCAGCGCGCGCTCGGCCTCGGGCTCGACGACGACGACCGCGACATCGCTCACCAGCAGCGCGGCTTGCGCCTCGTAGAGGAGTTCGACCGAGCCGGTGCAGTCGAGGATCGTCCACGGGTCGCCGAGAAAAGTTGCATTCGCGACATTCAGTTCGGTCGACATTTGGCGGGCGCGCGCTTCCGGCGCGTGATCCCCGACCGAGTTGCCGTCGCGCACGCTGCCGCGCCGGCTGGTATTGCCGCTGGCAAAGAGCAAGGCCTCGAGCAGCGTGGTCTTACCCGACAGATACGGCCCGATCAGCGCCGCGCAACGCGGGGCTGCAGTCGAATTCGCCATAGGCGCCTCCATCGCATCGACGCGCTGCCGCTCACGGAGACCGCAGATCCGGCAGCGCTGCTATCTCGCCCGAAGTTGCGCGCCGACCGGCAGGATGGCAATCGAAATCTGCCCGCGGGAAAACACGAACCTCCCGCCGGTGAGGCAGGGCGCAAGCCTGCCGACAGCCGCCCGTCGGAGCGCGCGTTCGGGGCTCTTCCACCGCCCGGCCGAGGCCCCGGGCTCAGGCTTCGTCGCAGGTCTGCAGAGGCCGGTAAAAGTTCAGCCGATGCCCAGGCGGTTCTCCGCCTGCCGCCGCGCCGTCTGAGCGGCGGTCAGGCGAGCGCGCGGCAAGCGCGATCGATGCGCTCACAGGCATCGCGCAAGATCGCTGTCGAGGTCGCGTAAGAGACGCGGAAATACGGCGATAGCCCAAAGGCACCGCCATGAACGGCGGCAACTCCCTCCGCCTCGAGCAGGTAGCGCACGAAGTCCTCATCGTTCTCGATCGTCTGCCCGGCCGGCGTGCGCTTTCCGATGACGCCGGCGCAGGAGGGGTACACATAAAACGCACCCTCCGGGCATGGGCAGAACAGGCCCGGCACCTGGTTCAGCATGTCGACGACGAGATCCCGCCGTTGTTTGAAGCTGCGGTTGTGCTCCGCGATGAAATCCTGCGGTCCGTTCAGCGCCTCGATCGCCGCCGCCTGGCTGATCGAGCACGGATTCGCCGTCGAATTGGACTGGATCGCACCCATCGCCTTGATCAGCGCTGTCGGGCCGCCGCCATAGCCGATCCGCCAGCCCGTCATGCAGTAGGTCTTCGAGACCCCGTTGACGGTCAGGGTACGATCGTAGAGGCGGGGCTCGACCTGGGCGATCGTCTTAAACACGAAATCGTCGTAAACAAGATGCTCGTACATGTCGTCGGTCATCACCCACACATGCGGTCGGCGCAGCAGGACCTCTGCAATTCCCTTCAGTTCCGCCTCGGTATAGGCCGCTCCGCTCGGGTTAGACGGCGAATTGAGGATCAGCCACTTCGTGCGCGGCGTGATCGCCGCGTCGAGATCTTCCGGTCGCATCCGGAAGCCATTGTTCTGCGGGCACGGGACGGCGACCGGGGTTCCCTCGCAGAGCAGCACCATCTCCGGGTATGAGACCCAATAAGGCGCGGGGATGACAACCTCGTCGCCCGGGTTGATCGTGGCGACCAGAGCGTTGTACAGCACCTGCTTGCCGCCGGAACCGATCGTGATCTGCGAGGTCTCGTAGTCGAGCCCGTTCTCGTGCCTGAACTTGGCCGAGACCGCCCGCTTCAATTCGATCGAGCCGTCGAATACGGTATAGCGGGTCTCGCCGCGCCGCATCGCGGCGACGGCTGCTTCCTGGATGTTCCTCGGCGTATCGAAATCCGGTTCACCCACCGACAGACTGATGATATCGCGCCCGGCCGCCTTCAACTCAGTGGCGAGCGCCGTCATCGCCATCGTCGGTGACGGTTTCACGCGGGCAAGACGATCAGCAAAAAAGGGCATGGGCACTGTACCTGAAACGCAAGCAAAGCGCGCCACCTTACGGGCACGCCCCCTCCTTGTGAAGCCATCGTCTGCCGCCTGCTGCGGCTAGCGGCCCCCCTCCCGCGGGCGAGCCCGCCGAGGTCGAACCCCGCCGTCTTCGCCGCGCCCTGCCAGGTCGATCCATGCATCCCGGATTGGGCGCGCTGCGGGCCTGCGCGATCAGTCGCGCGCCCCCGTCGACGGCCGATGGATCACGATCCCGCTGCACTCAATGGGATCGATGAGATCGAACCGCCGACGGCCTTCGTTTCGTTCTCTGACATCACGCCCCCGTTCGACTAAACTATATAGCGGTGATGGAGTGGTGTCGCGTCCATGAAATCGGCTAACGCCCTGGATTTGATCACAATGCTGCCGCTGATGGCCGCCGAGCGGCCGCAGAGCGATATCGGTCGGCCGTTTGCCATTCATTCCCAATTCGAACCGGCCGGCGACCAGCCGCAGGCGATCGGGGAACTGTGCGAGGGGGTCGCTACCGGCGAGCGCGACCAGGTGCTGCTCGGTGTGACCGGGTCCGGCAAGACGTTTACGATGGCGCATGTCATCCAGCGCATCCAGCGCCCGGCGATCATCCTCGCCCCAAACAAAACGCTCGCCGCACAGCTCTACGGCGAGATGAAGAGCTTCTTTCCCGAGAACGCCGTCGAGTATTTCGTATCCTATTACGACTATTACCAGCCGGAAGCCTACGTTCCGCGCACCGACACCTATGTGGAAAAGGAATCGTCGCTGAACGAGCAGATCGACCGGATGCGCCACTCGGCGACGCGAGCGATCCTGGAGCGGCGCGACGTCGTCGTGGTTGCTTCGGTCTCCTGCATTTACGGCATCGGCTCGGTCGAGACCTATTCGCAGATGACTTTGCCTCTCGCGAAGGGCGACCGGATCAGCCGGGCTCAGCTGCTGGCCCGCCTCGTCGAGCTGCAATACCGCCGCAACGACCACAATTTTTTCCGCGGGTCCTTCCGAGTGCGCGGCGACACGATCGAGCTGTTCCCAGCGCATTACGAAGACCGGGCCTGGCGTTTCTCACTGTTTGGCGACGAGGTCGAGACGATCCATGAGATCGACCCGTTAACGGGCGAAAAGACCGCGGTACTGAACTCCGTCAAGATCTACGCCAATAGCCACTACGTCACCCCCCGGCCGACGCTGTTGCAGGCCATCGAGCAGATCAAGCGCGACCTCAAGCTGCGCCTGCACGAGCTCGCGGCGGAAGGCAAATTGCTGGAGGCGCAGCGGCTCGAGCAGCGTACGACCTACGATCTCGAGATGATCGAGGCAACCGGCAGCTGCGCCGGGATCGAGAACTACTCGCGCTATCTGACCGGCCGCAGGCCGGGAGAGCCGCCTCCCACCTTCTTCGAATACATGCCGCGCGACGCGCTCGTCTTCGTCGACGAAAGCCACGTAACGGTACCGCAACTCGGCGGGATGTTCCGCGGCGACTGGATGCGCAAATCAACGCTTGCGGAATATGGCTTCCGCTTGCCGTCCTGCACCGACAACCGGCCGCTCAAATTCGAGGAATGGGACGCGATGCGAGGCCAGACGGTCTTCGTTTCGGCCACTCCCGGACCTTGGGAGATGCAGCGCGCCGGCGGTGTCTTCGTCGAGCAGATCGTGCGGCCTACCGGCCTCGTCGACCCGCCCTGCATTGTGCGCCCGGTCGAGAATCAGGTCGACGATCTGATGGCGGAATGCCGCGAGGAGGCATTGCGCGGTCACCGCGTCATGGTCACGACCCTGACTAAAAAAATGGCCGAGGCACTGACCGAATACCTGCACGAGGCCGGGCTGCGTGTTCGTTACATGCACTCCGACGTCGATACGCTCGAACGCATCGAAATCATCCGGGACCTCCGCCTCGGCGTGTTCGACGTCCTGATCGGCATCAACCTGTTGCGCGAGGGGCTCGACATACCCGAATGCGCGCTGATGGCCGTGCTCGACGCGGACAAGGAAGGATACCTGCGCTCGCGCACGTCGCTGATCCAGACGATCGGGCGGGCCGCCCGCCACATCGACGGGCGCGCGATTCTCTATGCCGACCATATGACCGAAAGCCTCAAAGCCGCAATCGACGAGACGAACCGGCGACGCGAAAAGCAGCAGACCTACAACGCGGTGCGCGGGATCACACCGGAGAGCGTGCGCCGTGGGATCTCGGACATCCTCGAGAGCGTCTACGAACGTGATCACGTGACGGTCGGCCTGTCAGAAGGAGAAGCCGCGCACTACCAGGGTGCCGATCTGAAGAGCGTTATCGCCGATCTCGAAAAGCGTATGCGCGAGGCTGCCGGCGAGCTCGAATTTGAGGAAGCGGCGAGGCTGCGCGACGAGATCCGCCGGCTCGAACACGTTGATCTCGGCCTTTCGGTCGAACTGCCGAATCGCCGATCGCGGGGACCAAAACCGGATGATGCCCCCCGAGGGCGGTCGACGGCAGGACGGGCGGGAGTGTCCGCTCGCGACGTGGCTCGAGCCAAGATGCGGGCGCGGAAGGAACGCCGTGCCCGCCGGTAAGGCCGAAGGCGGAGACGAGCTGACCGGCGCGCTGCCGGCACTGCCCTTGCCAAAGGCGGCGCTGGTGACCGGAGGGGCGCAGCGGATCGGACGAGCGCTTGCTCTTGCCCTTGCCGAAGACGGCTTTTCCGTGGCGGTCCACTACCACAGCTCGCAGGACGCTGCCGAACACCTGTGCCATCTTATCCGCGCCAGAGGCGGCAGCGCAGCCGCGCTCCCCGCCGATCTCGCCGATGAGGAGGAGGTGGCGGCGCTGCTGCCGCGCGCCGAACGGGAGTTCGGCCCGATCGGTTGCCTGATCAACAATGCGGCGGTCTTCGTCGATGATAGGCTCGACAGCGCGACCCGCGAGAGCTGGGATATGCATCTCGCCGTCAATCTGCGCGCGCCGTTTGTCCTGATTCAGAATTTCGCGGCCCGACTGCCGGC
>JAFMSA010000260.1 GCA_017353855.1 Alphaproteobacteria bacterium | reverse complement strand
TTCTCCGTGTTTATAGCTTGAGAGTGGCTCGATAAGGGGTGTCGGGTCGGCCCCGTCGCTCGTCTTGGTCGTCGTAATCTCTGCTCATCTGAGCCATAGCTCCCCAACGGCGTCCCGCATCGGCTGCCCTCGACCTCACAGCAGCATTTAGCGCTCGGACCGACCTCTGCGATGTGCGTGAGGCGGCCGGCAACGCCATGCTAAGCTCTTGCCAGGACTCTTCTCGAACTGCGCGCCATCGGCATGGAATAGGGGGTACCATTCGCGCGTCGAGGTCGACTGCATCGCGTCACCCGGCGAGATCGTAAGTCTCGTCGGCGATAACGGAGCCGGCAACTCGACGCTGGTCAAGATCACCGTCGGGACCTCTCCATCGGTCCGGGGCCATGCACTTCGACGGGCACGAAGTGCGTATCCCGGCCCGCAGAATGATCGCAACGCGGGTATGGAGGTCGTCTGCGAGGGTTCGCGCTCTGCGATAATTTCGCAGGGGCAGCCGACATCCTTCTCGGCCCGAGAGCTGCCTGCTCGTCTCCGGCTCGCTCGGTGGTTCGCAAAACCGGAGCGCGTATCTCGCTGTCGCTTTTATCGTCATGATCCCGTGATCTAAATCCCCCCGCGGCGGTCGTTGTGATGCTGCGCAATCTCCTGAACATGTCCAAGAACTTCGACGCCGCCACTGATGATGACCAGCGCCTCGCCCAGTGACATGAATGCGCTGAAGCTGCCGGCTGCGGCAGTCATAGTCTCAAACGGGCCCGACCATCACGGCCGGGCAATTTACACTGAGGGATGGGTCAGGCTCGCACTCGCTGCGGCCAATCTTCAATGAGCCGGGGCTCGAGCCTACCCGGCCGGCAACAGGCTATCTGTTGGCGTCGGGACTTTCGATCAACCTCCAATCAAAACCCGGCGCCCTCTGTCACCTCGCGGCTGACGCGTCTCGCACCGGGGGACAGAGATACGGTCGAACCGGATCATGAAACCGAGACGCGACCCGTTGGCGCTTGCCGAACGGCAACGGCGATTTTCCGACGAGAGTGAATGCCTCGCCTTCCTCGAACATGCGCGATGGCCGCAGGGGCCAGTGTGTCCGGCCTGCGCCAGCGTGGAACGCCGATGCACAAGACACACCTGCCGATTTGCACTTGGCTGATCCCGACTTATCCGCTCGCGACGAGCTGCAAAGGCATCAGTTCGCTGAAGCTCGCGTCGTTGCTCGGGCTGCAATACCGCGCGAAGTGGTATCTGACCCGTCGCATCCGCCCGATTATGGGTGGCAACCCCGATTTGCTGCACGGAATTGTCGAACTCGACGGGACCTTTATCGGCGGCAGGCCGCGCCGTAGGAATAAGCCAACGCGCTGCCGGATTACACATCAGATGGAGGGCGAGATGGAGGGTCTTATCGGCACTCACCGCGAATTCCTGACAGGTGGCGCGCTCGCGTTCGCGCAACCCGCAGCAGGACCAGCCACGCCAGTCAGCGCAGACGAGGTCGACAGTTTCCTGGTCGTTAGTAGCTGACGGCAAGATCGCAGTCTATTCCGGCAGGGTCGATCTCGGCACCGGCGTGCGCACGGCTCTCACGCGGATGGCGTCCGTTCGAGAGCCTGTGGCAGTCTCTCGATCCCGAATGGAGGCGTGCATAGCGGTAAGCAGCCGCGGGCGTGAACAAAATATCTCGGCTCACCTCTGAGAGGCTCGCCGCGCCGACCGGCGAGCTTCTTATCGCCGACGCGAAATTCTCGCTGCCGACGCTATCCACGGGACCCGGGTTTTACATGCAGGATGTCCGGATCGGCGGCCTGGCGCACGGTCCCGTCGTACGGGGCCGCCGGCACTGGAGTCGCGGAAAACGCCATTGAAAGTCTATAAATTCTTGTCACCAGGTAAGCGGCTCTATGCAGGTCAAGCATTAATCGGCCATGCGGGGCTGGCACACCGCCTTCCTCGATGCGTCGAGGCCGCGTCATGCGGTCCGGCGAATTGACAATATGAACCTCTGCTCGCCGTGAAAGGTAGGGATTTCCACCGATCGAAGCTCACGTTCCAGCCTGGAGATTGGACGATGTCTCAGTCTTCTTACTCGTCGTCAACCCCGCATTCGCAGCGGCACTTCTAGAAAAGGGGGTATGGCGCCAAAAAACTGTCATCCTCTATAAAGCGTTTGTCTGAAAGCAATAAGGGCTTGAACGATGTCAGAAGCGGCCGCGCTCCGCAGGAAATCCGCTCTCTTTAGGCACATTGCGGGTATCGCCACATCCGGCGGCGGCGGCGCCGACCGCGTTCTCCTCCATTTAGCCGAGCGTCTTGATCATGAGGCTGCTTACGCCGAACGGCAATCCAACCATGGAACTTCCAGCGATCGACGGGCGGACGGCCAAGTTGCGCACAGTGTAGCGGGAGCTGACGAGAACTGAGGTCGACGACCCCATACATCCGCAAAATCGCCCGATATCCCCACCCCTTGGGGTATCGGAAGGACCGGGCGGCCGGCAGCAGGCCGGCATGCTTGATAAACACGCAGTAGCTCAGCCTATAGCCTCTTCGCGATCTGTCCGTTGGGGAAAACCGGGCAATCATCGTCGGGACCCTGCCCTTCTGAACAAAAGGGGCGGTTGGATGTCCCGCTGCCTGTGGAGGCCGGCGCAACGCGAGCGGGTGTTCGCCGTGGAATGAAGCAGTAAAGGGAGCAGCGCGCGAGCCACTTGAAGTTCCGGTTTTCTCCGCCGTGAGGGCCCGCTGTTGGGTCGCTCTCGCTCGCGCCGTTCGCAGCGCCGGCGTCAGCGGGCTCCTTTCAGTGCCGCCCTTTGCCCGTGCCGCTTGGAATTGGAATAATCCCAGCTGCGTACCCCTATCGCCCGCCGGCGACGACAGATCGCGCAGTTCCCGTTCGCGCGCGCCGCGCAGGGCGGGACTTGGTTACCAATGCGGCATTGACGCAAAGTCGTGACCCGAATAGCGGATTGGCGAGCGCTGCTTTGGTGGATGATCCGCGCGACTGCCGGATCGATCGGTGCTGCAGTGCAAGCCGGCTAGAAACCCCGACCGCGCGCTTTGATGCCCGGCAGGTAGCAGGCCGTACAGGCGATCTGTAAGCGCCTCGAATCCCGAGCATCCACGAAACAGATCCGGCCCGGTTTTTCCGCGCGGCAGTGAGACGTACTGGCGCGAAGTGCTGGCAGGCAACCCGGCTGCGTCAGGAAGACGTTCAGCCTGGGTGTTCAAGGACGGGTGTTTGCCGGGCAATCGGACTTCAGTTATCTGAAACCCGATCCACAAGCGATGTGACGCTGAACAACAATAAGATCTCCGGCAGCGGTGCGACGGGGCAGCAGCCGCTCGACGCCAATAAGCCGCGCCTGCCTTTAAACGGCGCGGCGGCAAGCTGCTGATGGATCACGGCTGCCGACCCGTTTGTCACGCCGGCTGGCGAGCCTCGATCCTCACACCGCGATGATCGGCGCAAAATACGTCAGACTGCGCGCTGTGAGGCAGACGCGGGGATTCGCGCGGCTCTGCATCGGTATGACCCGTAGCGGTGCGAAAGCCTTCAACGGGCCTGACAATGTCCGTGGTCCGGTGGAGCCGGCCATGGCGTCTTGCCGGCGCTGCGACCGATCGGTCGAAAAAGGCGTCGAACCGGCGCGGATTATCACCACGAAATGTGTGAACCGCAACCCGGCTGGCGGCGTCGCCTTTACGCGCCCGATGTGTCTCAACTGCAGCAGGCGCGCTACGAAGGACCACGACGGGCGTTGGCAATTTCGTCTGGGTCGCCGAAAAAGCCGGCAGTAGCAGCCCGGTCATTGGCAGCGGCAATGGACACAACCGCTTGCCCTGTCACTGAAGGGAACCTGACGGCTCAATTGTCGACCCCCCGCCCGACGAACTCTCGTGGACGGGCGGCAATCAATCAAATATCGGGAAGGAATTGGCAGAAGACGCAATGGCTTTACCGGGGGCTAATGCTAATCAAGGATTTCCTGGAGCATCCTGATCGGGGCATCGGCGGCGATCTCAGCCGCAACCGTCGCGTCCGAACGTGCCGCGGAGTGTGCGGGTCTTGCACATATACCCAACTTTCCGGTCCCGCCCCCTCGGATCACACCCGCCACCTTCGACCCGGCAGGGACATGTCAGCGAACCTCATGCTGCTGCCCGCGCACTGCCAGATTGACGGCGTCATCAATAAACGTGGCGGGTCAATGACTACCCCTGTTGCGAGGGTTTCGAGGTGCACCTGCCGACGCCCGCCGATTGGTATGGGCGCTCCATGGTCCAGGGATGCGGCGGTACGGATGGTTCGGCGCCACCGGCCACCGGAACTGCCGGGACGTCATCCCACGGCGCTCGCTCACACTCGGGCGGGGCGATCCCGGAGGCAGCGAGCTGCCGATCTTCGGTGAAGGCAGCACTGCCTCACCTCCATAATCCCAGGCGCGATCGCTCTCGCCCCGCTGGCTCGGCGTCTGCGGCTCCTGTTATGATGGTCGCCGGAGGGAGGATCCCTATGGGCACCGGGAAATACATCGTCATCGACCCGGCGACGGGCAAACTCGACCGCCGCATCTTCAGCGAGCAGGGGATCTACGACGACGAGATCCAGAGGATCTTCGGGCGCGCCTGGCTGATGATCGGGCACGAGAGTCTGGTGCCTGCGCCCGACGATTTTTTCCACACTTATATGGGCGAAGACCCGGTTATCCTGACTCGCGACGGGCAAGGCCGGCTGCACGCGCTGCTGAACATGTGCCGTCATCGCGGCAACCGCGTGGTGCGTTGCGATGACGGCAGCGCCAAGCGCTTCATGTGCACCTATCACGGCTGGACCTACCGCAACAATGGCTCCCTGGAGCACGTGCCCGGGGAATCCGAAGCCTATTACGACGCGCTGGACAAGGCCTCCCTCGGCCTCATCGAGGCCCGCGTGGAAACTTATGCAGGGATCGTCTTCGCGACCTGGGCCAAGGATGCGCCAAGCCTCGAGGCCTATCTGGGCAACGCGCGCTGGTATCTCGACACCGTGTTCAATCGGCGGGACGGCGGGATGCAGGCTCTGGGTCCGATGAAATGGCTCGAACCCGTCAATTGGAAGACGCTGGTGGACAACTGCTCGGACAACTATCACGTCCCCACCAGCCATCTCTCCAGCGCCCAGGTCCAGACCCGCTGGCTCGGACGCCCGCGGCTGTCCCACGAGGACCAGTTCGCGAGTCCCAACAAGCACGCCTTCGTCAACGGGCACTCGGTCACATTCCGCGACGCGGACGACAATACCCCCCGCTACATGCACGGCATGTCGAAAGAAACGGTCCGGCTGTTCCAGGAGTACCACGAGGCCACAATGCCCGAGGTCGAGCGGCGGCTCGGCACGTTCCGGGCGCGCCGGGTGCAGCTCGCTAACCATTCCATCTTTCCGAATGGGATCCTCGGACTCCGCCTGGCGCTGCCGCGCGGGCCTCTCAAGACGGAATTCTGGCACTTCGTGCTGTTGGAGCAGGACGCTCCCGAGGAGATCAAGCACGCGATCCGCGTCGGGAGCCAGGCCAACAACGGCGCCGCGGGCATGTTCGAGCAGGACGACGTCGACAACTGGCGCCAGGTGACCGCCGCGAGCACGAGCCGCTTCGCGCGCCGGCACCCCCAGGACCTGTCGATGGGCCTGCGGCATGCGGGGCCGCATCCGGATTATCCCGGGCTCGTCTCCGAGCGCTACATTTCGGAGAACAATCAGCGGCTCTTCTACAGTCGCTGGGAAGCGTTCATGAACGCGCAGAGCTGGGCTCAAATCCCGCTCGACCCGATCACGGCCCGCTTCGAAGGCACCGCGACGATGCGCGGCTCTGCTGGGAGCCCTCTCCCTTGATCAGGGACGATCGGGAGGGGGCTATGCTTCACGCCGCGCTCGAGATATGAACAACCGCTCCGTTGACGGTGCACGCCCACGAGCGAGCTCGCCGCCGCAGAACACGATCGAGGCGAAACGGCAGTCCCGGAAGCTGCTGGGCCCGTATAGGGTGAAAGGGAACAAGCTCCCCGGCCAGGTGCCGGTCAGCCGCTGTTTTGCCGATTCTGTGTTCGCCGCGGTCCCGTCGATCGTCGAAATCGACGGCGGGCACGCTGGCCCGTCGCTGCGTGAAACCGGGCCTCTCACATTCAGCAGTTTTGGCGAGGTGATGCCAAATCCCGCCGCGGCACTGCGGAAGAGCATGGGCAAGCTCGGCCGTACTGGCTGCACCCATCCCCTTCCCCCTCAAGGGGCAGGGCGGACGGCGATCCGGTGAAGACCAAGCCTGCAGCCGCGGCCGCCGTCCCG
>JAFMSA010000852.1 GCA_017353855.1 Alphaproteobacteria bacterium | reverse complement strand
GAACGGAATGGCACTCGACACCTTCTGGGTCCAGGATCCCGCCGGAAGGCCTTTCGACCGCCCCGACAAACTTGCCAAGCTCGCGGTGGTTTTCGAGAACGTGCTCACCGGCCATCTGAAGCCCCATCGGGAATTCGCCCGCCCGCCCGCCTTTCCGAGCCGGACGCAGGTATTCACCGTGGCTCCACGCGTGCTGATCGATAACAAGGCGAGCGCGTCGCATACGGTCCTTGAGGTCAACGGCCGAGACAGGCCCGGACTGCTGTTCGAGCTGACGCGGGCGCTGACGGGTCTCAACCTGCAGGTATCGAGCGCCAAGATTTCGACCTATGGTGAGAAGGTCGTCGACGTCTTCTACGTAAAGAATCTTTTCGGCCATAAGGTCGAGCATCCCGCGAAACTGGCTGAGATCCGCACCACCCTCGAGGCGATTTTGGCCAAAGCCAACGAGCCTGCGGCATCTCTCGCGCCGCGCGAACGGGCAATGGCCGGCTAAGGTTACCGAGGGTTCACGTCCGGACCACGACGTTATGCAGCAGCTCGCCGCGAACGAAGCGGTTGATGTTGCCGGCTACCTCCGCCCAGCGCCGCGCGACCATGCCCTCGGTCCAGCCGGAGCAATGCGGGGTCATGATGACATTCGGCAACTCGTGAAAGGGATGCCGCGAGGGGCGGCGTTCCGGTTCGGCGCCATCGGGGTATCGCCACCACACGTCGAGCGCCGCGCCGGCGATCCTGCGGTCGCGCAGCGCGGTATAGACGGCATCTTCGTCGATAACCGTCCCGCGCGCGATGTTAACGAGCAGCGAAGACGATTTCATCAGCGCGAGGCGTCGCCTGTCGATCAGCCCTTCGGTCTCGGGAGCGAGGGCCGTGCACAGCACGAGCGTGTCGCACAGCGGGAGCATGTCGTCGAGTTCGCTCAAGGCATAGATCCGCTCGACACCGCCTTCCGGCATGTGTGGGGTGCGATTGGCGGCAAGCACATGACAGCCGAATGCGGCAGCGCGGCACGCCACCTCCCGCCCGACCCGCCCGAGACCGACAATCCCGACCGTGCTCCCCAGGATCTCCCCATGCGGCGGCCCGCTCTGAACCCAGCTTGATCGCCACGACGAGTAGCTGCGGAATTCGCCCTCGATCTCCCGAAGGCGATGGCTCCAAACCAGCATCATCATCAACACGTATTCGGCGATTGCCGTTTCATGCCCGAAGGCGTTGCAGATCACCACCCCGCGAGGCAATGCCGCGAGGTCGATCAATTCGATGCCGGTGGCGACCGACTGTACGAGGCGCACATTAGGCGCCGGCGGGTACTCGGCGCGCCAGTGATTGGTGACAAGGATATCGGCATCGGCGGCGGCCTCCGGCGACCCTGCAAGCTGTTGAGGATCGGGAAGGATCTCGACGCGCAAGCCGGCCGGCAGCCGGGTCACGATGCCGTTCGCCGTATCCGCGGCGACATTCCCGAGGAACAGCGCTTTCATCTTACCGTCCGCTCGCGCGGCGTGATGCCGTGTAGGAGCCCGCTATGCTCGGGCGTTGCATCGGACCGGAAGGTGGGCCTGCAATCGTTCATGTTTGCTTCTCGGACAGGATCGGAACATACGCCCGGTGCGCGTTGACGGGTCGGATTTTCGAGGCGGATATCACAGCTCTAGTGCGGGGATTATCCCGTGGGCCAGGCAGGTGCGCAATCGGAATGCCGCACCATCCGGGCGCAGCGCATTGATGCGAGCGGCGGCGGAACGATATTTGGTTCGACGCGTCGCGGATTTCGGACCGGCAGCATGGCCCTTGAAGAATACAGAAGAAAGCGAAATTTCCGTAAGACGCCGGAACCCGCGGGTAAGGCGGCCGCCGACCGCAAGCCGGGCGCAGGGCTATCGTTTGTAATCCAAAAACACGCCGCCCGTCGGCTGCACTACGATTTCCGGCTCGAGCTCGACGGAGTGTTGAAAAGCTGGGCCGTGCCGAAGGGGCCGAGCCTCGATCCCAGCGAGAAGCGGCTTGCCG
>JAFMSA010000259.1 GCA_017353855.1 Alphaproteobacteria bacterium | reverse complement strand
GACTGGAGGGCCGACGGTCTCGGCACGCTCGATCCCGAAGTCATGGCCGAGGACATGGGCGGGCCCGCAGGGTACCGCACAAAGCGCGCTCCGCTTGCTATCGAGCGCGTGCGCTATGTCGGTGAACGCGTGGCCGTCGTCGTTGCCGCGACGGAAGACCAAGCCCGCGATGCGGCAGAGCTGGTCTTGGTCGACTACGAGGCGCTGCCGGCGGTCATACGCGCCGAGGACGCAACCCGACCCGGCGCGCCCCTCGTCCACGACGGCGCCGCCAATAATATCTCCTTTACGATGCGCATGGGCAATGCCGAGGCCGCCGACACAGCGTTCGCGCGGGCGCATCACATCGCGAGGCTTTCCCTCTACAACAACCGCCTCACTGCGGTCACGATGGAACCGCGCGGCTGCATTGGCGACTACGATCCCGGTACCCGCCGCTGGACGCTCTACAGCAGCACGCAGAATGTGCACGGCGTCCGACACGTCCTCGCGCATCAGATCCTGCACGTGCCGGAAAGCCGCATCCGCGTTGTTGCGCGTGACGTCGGCGGCGGCTTCGGCATGAAAGGCAATGCGTATCCCGAGGAGGCAATTGCCGTCTGGGCCGCGCGCCGCACTGGCCGGCCGGTCAAATGGATCCCGTCCCGCTCCGAGGCACTGCTCGGCGACGCGCAGGGCCGCGACCAGAAGGTCAGCGCCGAACTGGCACTCGACGCCGACGGCAAGTTCCTGGCGCTCCGCTGGACCGGTTCGCACAATGTCGGCGCCTACATCGAAGGCGCCGGCGCGATCCCGATCCTCTTTTCATTGAAGCTCGCCTCGACCGTCTACGACATCCCGGCGGTGGCGGTGACGAGCAGCCTTGTATTCACGAATACCGCGCCTACCGTTCCCTATCGCGGCGCCGGCCGCCCAGAGGCGGTCTACATCATGGAGCGCCTCGTCGACCGGGCGGCGCGGGAGATGCGTCTCGATCCGGCGGAATTGCGAAGGGTGAACCTGATCCGACCCGACGCCTATCCCTACGAGACACGCACCGGGTGGATTTATGATACTGGCAACTACGCCGCCGCATTGACCAAGTGCCAGGCGCTGGCCGATTGGGATGGTTATGGCGCACGTCGCGCCGAGAGCGAGGCCGCCGGTAAACTGCGCGGCCGCAGCATCACCTATTATGTCGACAATACCGGCGTCTTCAACGAACGCATGGAGTTGCGCTTCGACCCCTCGGGCGAATTGACGATCGTGGCCGGCACCCTTTCGCACGGGCAAGGTCATGAAACAAGCTATGCGCAAATGGTAGCCGACTGGCTCGGCGCGCCGGAAGACAGGATCCACCTCGCGCAAGCCGATACAGACGAGGTCGCAATCGGCCGCGGCACTTACGCCTCACGCAGCATGATGATCGGCGGCAGTGCGTTGCGCGCCGCAGCCGACGAAGTCGTCGAGCGCGGCAAGCGCTTTGCGGCGCATTTCATGGAGGCCGACGCCGCGGACGTGACCTTTGCCGATGGCGCTTTCACGATCGCCGGCACCGACCGGTCAATGCCGCTCGAACAGGTCGCGCAGATGTCGTTCATCCCGGCGGGGCTCCCCTCGGAGCTCGGCGTCGGATTGCAGGGTGCGGGCGGGTTCTCCCCGGACGCGCCGACTTTCCCGAATGGCTGCCACATCTGCGAGCTCGAGATCGACCCCGAAACCGGCGAGGTCTCACTCGACCGCTATACCGTCGTCGACGACATCGGCACCGTTATCAACCCGCTTCTGGCAAAGGGACAGATTCAAGGCGGCGTCGCACAAGGCGCAGGGCAGGCGCTCTGCGAGGACGTCGTCTACGAGCGTGACAGCGGCCAACTCCTGACTGGCTCGCTGATGGATTACGGCATCCCGCGGGCCGACACGCTGCCGCGCGTCACCGTCGATTTCAGCCCTGTCCCAAGCACGACGAATCCGTTGGGCGCCAAAGGTGTCGGTGAAGGTGGCACGGTCGCCTCGACGCCCACAGTAATGAATGCGATCCTCGACGCCCTCGCCCCGCTCGGCGTGATGGACGTGCCGATGCCTGCCGTCCCTGAGCACATTTGGCGCGCAATGCGGGAGCATGCCCCGACAGGCGGCTGATACGCGAACCGCGCGCGTCCTTCCGGTGGGCGAGGGCCTCACACACGCGAAGCCTCCATGCAACACCAGTAGGGCGTTCATCGCGGCCTGCATCTCGGCCTGCGCGGTCGCCCGTCCGGCGACGCCTCCGCGATCAGCGGTGCCAGCCGACTCTCCGTGGTTGGCAAACAGAGATGTGGACGGAGGAGCACGCTCGGCCCTATCGGCAAGGGGGCGAGGGTTATCCAAGTGATCTGAGGGATGCGGAGTAGGCGCGCCGTGCCGGCGACTCATGCCATTCTGCGCGATCCCACAAACTTTGAGGGTCAAGCTCTCAGTGTCTCAAGTGAAGTTAAGTCAAAATCTCGGGGTAAGTAGGGACGTATTTGGTATTTTGCATTTGCATTTTGTCTCGGAAATAAAATGGGTTTCTGGTCTTCCTCTTGGTAGCCACCAGTGGAGGAAAACTCGGAATTTGGAGTGTCCTTTAGCAGATCCGGGGCAGCTGCTCGCCACTCAGCATGTCGATCGCGCGGGCAACACCGAATGGGCCACGGCAAGAGACCTGACCCGCCGGCCCGTCGCTCACCTCACCGATGACGGCGGCCGCGGCGGCGACCGGATGACGGCGTAGGATCTCTACCGCCCGCCCCGCCGACTCGGCCGCGACGAACGCGATAAACCGTCCTTCATTCGCCACGTGGAAAGGGTCGAGGCCCAGGAGCTCGCAAGCCGCCGTCACCTCTTCGCACATTGGGATCGCCGACTCTTCAAGGGCGATAGTGCAGCCGGCCGCCTCGGCGATCTCGACCGCGGCGCTGGCAAGACCGCCGCGGGTCAGGTCGCGCAGGCAGTGCACCGGAATTCCGGCTTCGATCAGGGCCAGCACCGGAGCCGCGAGCGGCGCGCAATCGCTCTCGATCGCCGTTTCGAACCCGAGGCCTTCGCGCGCCACCATCACTGCAATCCCATGGCGGCCAAGATCGCCGGAGAGAATTACTGCGTCGCCCGGCCGCAAATTTGCCGGTCCGATCGGGCTCGGCGCGACAATGCGGCCGATCCCGGCAGTGTTGACGAACAACCCATCGCCCTTGCCACGATCGACCACCTTGGTATCGCCGGTGACGAGCCGCACGCCGGCGACCGCGGCGGCGGTGCGCATCGATATAACAACGCGGCGCAACAGATCGATCGCCAGCCCCTCTTCAAGGATGAACCCGACGCTGAGGTAGAGCGGTTGCGCACCGCACATTGCAAGATCGTTGATGGTGCCGTTGACGGCGAGTGTGCCGATGTCGCCGCCAGGGAAGACGAGCGGCCGCACGACATAAGAGTCGGTCGTGAAGGCAATCGCCCCGTCGATGCCGAGCACGGCGCCGTCGTGCCGACGTTCGAGTTCCGCGTCTGAGAAAGCGGGCCGGATAATCGTATCGATCAGGCGCGCCATTGCCCGTCCGCCGCCACCGTGGGCAAGCTGCACGACATCCGCATCGCTCGCCGGAACCGGGCAGGTGAACGCAAACTGGTCGCCGCCGGTCACTATTAAACTCCCCCGACGGCCGGTGCCCGACGGTAGCGATGATAAGCGGCGCAGGCGCCTTCGGACGAGACCATCGTGACGCCGAGCGGGCGTTCGGGAGTGCACGACAAGCCAAAGGCCGGGCACTCGGGCGGCTTCTTCTCGCCACGCAGGATAAGGCCGCTGATGCATTCGCCGGCTTCGTCGCCTGTGTTGCGGACTGGGCCGAAGCGCCGCTCGGCATCGAGGTCAGCAAAGGCTTCAGTGAGGCTGAGGCCGCTTTCGGCGATGTCGCCGATGCCACGCCAACGCCGCCGGGTAACCTGAAACACCTCGCGCATCAGCTCTTGCGCTGTGCCGTTTCCGGCGCGGCGCACCGAGCGGCTGTACTGGTTCTCGACCTTGGCACAGCCCGTCTCAAGCAGGCGAATGCAAAGATACACCCCCTCGAGAATATCCAAGGGTTCAAAGCCGGTGACGACAATCGGCACCCGATAGTGTGCAGCAATCGGCTCGTACTCCTCATAACCCATCACGGTGCACACGTGACCTGCGGCAAGAAAGCCCTGGATGCAGCTCTCCGGCGCGTCGAGGATCGCCCGCATCGCCGGCGGAACCAGCACTTGGGAGACCAGCATCGAGAAATTGCGGATCCCCTGCCGCCTCGCCCGGAATGCGGCCATCGCATTGGCCGGCGCCGTCGTCTCGAATCCGACCGCGAAGAACACGACTGTGCGCGACGGCTCGCCGCGGGCGATCGCCAGCGCGTCGAGCGGTGAATAGACGATGCGGACATCGGCGCCGCGCGACTTGGCGGAGAGCAGGTCGCCATGCGTTCCAGGCACCCGCAGCATGTCGCCGAACGAGCAGAAGATGACACCGGGCATGAGCGCGATCTCGACCGCCTTGTCGACGTATTCGATCGGGGTTACGCAGACCGGACAGCCCGGCCCGTGCACCAGCGTGACCGTGTTCGGCAATAACTCGTCGAGGCCAAAGCGGACGATCGCATGGGTCTGCCCGCCGCACACCTCCATCAGGGTCCAGGGCCGGGTGACCGTCCGGGCGATGACTTCGGCCAACTGACGTACGGCCTCGGGATCGCGGTATTCGTCGCGAAACTTCATGGGCGATCCGCCTCCGCGAGGGGGAGCTCGTTCATTTCGCGCAGATGCGCGAAGATGCGCTGGGCTTCAGCGTTATCGATTACCGCGATGGCGAAACCGACATGCACGAGGACATAGTCGCCAACCGCCGCCTCGGGTGCGAAGGCGAGGTTCACCTCCTTGATAACCCCGCCGAAGTCGACACGGCCGACACGCGTGGTCGGCTCGTCATCCGACAGGCTCAGAACCCTCCCGGGAACCGCCAGACACATCACCCTCCTCCCGATCGTTCGGACCACCCGGCCCACGCCGCCTGGCCGAGCGCGATACCGCCGTCGTTAGGCGGAATCTGACGATGCCAGAACGGATCGTGGCCGGCCGCACGCAATGCGGTAACCGCGTATTCGGTCAGCCGGGCATTCTGGAAGCAACCGCCGGTCAGCATCACGCGACGGACACAGGCACGCCGAGCGACCTCAGCGATCGCCGTCGCGAGGCCGCGGTGCACTGCCACCGATATGCCGCCGACCGCTGTACCGGCCCGCAGATCGGCGATTGCCGCGGCGAGCGCCGGCTGCCAATCGACAATGAGGCAACCGTCTTCGGCACCGTCCCGAACAGGAAAATCATAAATTCGATCATCCCGGTTGTTGTCGGCCGCCCATTCGAATTCGGCGGCAGCCTGCCCCTCGTAGCTCGCGCGCAGACGGAGGCCGCATAGCGCCGCGAACGCGTCGAACAGGCGACCAGCGCTCGAACACCATGGCGCGTTGACGCCATGCGTTAACATCGTGTTCAGCACTGCGCGCTCCCGGTTCGAGAATGCGGTCACCGGGGCGAAATCGGACATCGCCGAGGCGTGCGCGCCAAAGGCCTCGTGAAGGAGACCGAACGCGGCACGGCGCGGCTCACGCACCGCCGCCTCCCCGCCCGGCAGGCGAAAGCGACGCAGATGGGCGACGCGGCGCCAGCCGTCCTTCGCGACAAGCAAGTATTCGCCGCCCCAGACGGTGCCGTCCGGCCCGCAGCCGGCGCCGTCCCAGGAGACACCAAGGACCGGCGGCGCGATGCCGTGCTCGGCCATGCAGGCCGCGACATGAGCCAGATGATGCTGAACGCCGACGACCGGTAGTCCGCTCGCGTCGGCCGCGCGGCTCGACGCATAGTCCGGATGGAGATCCCGCGCGACAATACGCGGCTTTACCGCAAAAAGCCGTGCGATATCCGCGACGGCACGCGCATGGGCCTTTCGCGCCTCAATCGTCTCGAGATCGCCGATATGCTGGCTCAACACGATTCCGTCGGGGCGGGTCAGCGCAACTGTCGTCTTAAGATGGCCGCCCATCGCGACGATACCGGAAGGCAGTCCCAAGACGGCAATCGGCGCCGGGGCATAACCGCGCCCGCGGCGCAGGAGCTGCGACTCCCCGCAAACAACACGCATGACCGCGTCGTCCACGGGCCGCTCGATCGGCCGGTCATGGACAAGGAACAGGTCGGCAATATCACATAACCGCGACAGCGCTTCATCCTGGTCGATGACAATGGGCTCGTCGCTGATGTTGCCGCTGGTTGCGACGACCGGGAAGCTCAGCTCGCGCA
>JAFMSA010000258.1 GCA_017353855.1 Alphaproteobacteria bacterium | reverse complement strand
TCGCTGACGACGCCATTGGCGGTCGGTCCGACGTTGCCGAAAGACACCGCGATCGAAACCAATACGACGGCAGTCAGCGATTGGACGTAGGGAGAGAAAGCTCTCGGCTTTAGCCGTGGCGCCACCTGATGGCATGGCTTGGGCCACCATCCGGCAGGCGGCCCTTCCTGAGCTCCGGCGCTGAGGTTTCCCGGTATTCGCTGCGTCGACTGATATGGACCCTGGATCAGGTCGATCTGCCCGCCAGTGCTGAAATTGGTACAGGGCCCCCCGTTGCGGCGTCGAGCGCAAACAGGCGCGCGCCGATCGTCGCCCGCACGATCAGGCTGTGGCAGGCGTCACCCTCTTCCTCGCCGGGGTCGGTCGATAGCACGACGCCGCAATTGATCAGGCCCTCGGGAATGGCCGCGCCGCAGACCGATCTTCGGGTCGAAGCTCCATCCTTCGGCACCGTCTCGGGGTCGAGCGCGACGACGCCGTTGAAGAGCGTCGTCACATACATTGTGCCGGCGTCATATCGAACGCGCTTATGCGACGATTGTCGCTGCCGTCGGAAACATCACTGCGGCGCAGGCGACCCGCAATTGCGCGACATTGCTCCGGTCGTCCGGGTCAGCGACGAATACCGGTTGCGCCCTGCATCGTCCCATAACAGGCCTAACCGGCGAAAGCACCTTTCGGCGCACACTGTGGAATGGCATGCCGAAGGCTGCCGCAACGATCCCGGCAAACACTGCAAAACGAAGCAAGAAGGCACAGCGGCAGGGCGCTATGCATTACGCATCGCGCCTTTTTCTGCCGGCTGAACCTTCGGATTTGCTGCGATATTCGCGATGATCGGCGACCCGCCGCATCCGGGCCGAAAAGCATCCCGCTTGTGGTGAGCCGATCCGGCGAGCAGCCGGCTATCCACGCTCCTCTTCGGTCACCGGCGCCAGATCATAGCGTTGCATTGCGAAACTGATCGCTTCGTTCCAACCGCGGCTGCGTATATCGATCTGAACTTCATCGGGACCCAGATACTTCAGATTGACCGCATCGCCCATCGGGGTCCGTTCGGGTCTCTCGGTTTTCGGAATCGGAACAGGCGAGTAGTCCGCGGCTTCCAGAGCTTTGGCCGTCTCCTGTTCATCGTCCACATAAAATCCGATGTGGTGAATTCCACGTAAGTCAGAGGTTTGGCCCGGGCCGAGCTTGGGCGCGCCGGGCTCGCCATATTTTAAAATAGCAAAATAGATATACCCGTCGCTTAGCCAAACACCCTTTTCACCGGTATCACCGGGTCGCCGATAGAGCTCGGTTAAGCCGAAATGCTGCTTATAGAACTCCGCGGTTTTTGCGGGATCATCAGTGACTAATGCAATGTGCCTGATGCGAGCCATCCGCGTTCTCCCTCAAGGCTGCGCTTCTCAAAAGCGCTGCTCTGCTGTGTAGGCCCCTGCCCGGCAGAGCGTCAAGAGGCCAACTCGCACCGGGGGGTTTATGCCGCCAGCTTCTGCCGCGCCTCGTCTAGGATCATCGCTGCACCCTTTTCGGCAATCATGATCGTCGGGGCATTGGTATTGGTGGAGGTAACCGTCGGCATCACCGACGCATCGATGACGCGCAAGCCCTGGAGGCCGCGGACGCGCAGCCGGTCGTCCACGACAGCCAACCCGTCGTGGCCCATCTTGCATGTGCAGCTCGCGTGGAAGACCGTAGACCCGTACTGCCGCGCATAATCGAGCAGCTCGTCGTCCCTCTGGACATTGGGGCCCGGCAGGGTCTCGGCGACCACATATTTCCGCAATGCCGGCGCGCCGAATAGCCGGCGGACCATCTTTAATCCGCCAATGACAGCGCGGCGGTCGGTTTCTTCCGAGAGGTAGCGCGGGTTGATCGCAGGCGGCTCCGCGGACTGCGGCGAGCGCGCCTCGACATAGCCGCGCGACAGCGGCCGCATCTGCCACATGCCTGCGGTCATCCCCGGGGTGTCGTCGAGACGGCGCACCGGCCCCGGCGCGAAGCTTCCGGAGGCCAACAGGCATTGAACGTCGGGGGTCGCTGATTCCTCCAAGACCTTGACGGAGGCCGCAACCAGCGAGGCCGCGTAGGTCAGCATGCCGGTGCCGGCAAAGAAATAGCGCAAGACCTCGCCGGCGAACGGCAATCCCCGCGACTTCTCATTCAAAGTCTTAATGCCTGTCACAGAGCAGGTGACGCGCGCTATGTAATGGTCCTGCAGGTTCTTGCCGACACCGGGCAGTGCATGGTGCACCGGGACGCCGACGCGAACCAGGTGATCGGGATCACCAACCCCCGAGAGCTGCAAGACATGCGGCGAGCCGATGGCGCCGGCCGCGAGAATCACCTCGCGCGCCGCATCCACGCGCTCGACCCCACCGCCGCGCACATATTCGATACCGACTGCGCGCATACCGTCGAACAAGACGCGCTGCACGAGAGCACCGGTCACAACCTGCAGATTGCGCCGCTTCAGTGCGGGCCGCAGGTAAGTGCGGGATGCGCTTTGCCGCCGCCGGCCGCGGCGCGTCTGCTGGACCCAGCCGATATTGCCTCCGCAGCCCGGCGGCAAACGATTGACGTCCTCGTGGTATGCAAGGCCAATCTCAGTTCCGGCCTCGATCATCTTGTGGCACAGGACCGGCTTATCGGCCGTCCGCGAGGTCAACAGCGGGCCACCCTCGCCGTGGAACTCGTCGGCGCCGCCTTCCCAATCCTCGGCCTTCTTGAAGAACGGCAGGACAGTGTCCCATGACCAGCCCCGATTGCCGAGCTGCGCCCAGTGGTCGAAATCCTCGGGCTGACCGCGGACATAGATCATCCCGTTGATCGAGCTGGACCCGCCGAGGACCCGGCCGCGCGGATACAGGATCGCGCGCCCGTTGGTGCCGGGATCGGCTTCGGCCTTGAAACCCCAAGTCAGGCGCGGGTGGTCCATCAGTTTCATGTAGCCGGCCGGGATGTGAATGAGCGGATGCCAGTCGCGCCCGCCGGCCTCGAGCAAAATGACGTGCGTGCCTGGGTCTTCGCTTAGCCGGCTGGCGAGCACGCACCCCGCCGATCCCGCGCCGACAATGACGTAATCCGCCTGCATGATCGTCTCCCTTGGCGTTAATTGCACGACACCACATAGATACCGAAGAGGCCAGGCTGCGCCGGGACGGCGCCGCGATAAATTTGACCAGAATGCGCCGCGCGAGCCCCTGGTTTGACCCAAGGGGATAAACGGCGCGCCGAAGGCGATTACCGATTATACAGAGAGCGCTCCCGATCACCGCATGGCGCGATACAGCAATAACATCGCCTATTCCAGCAAGCGCCACGTGGTCTGGTGCCAGAAGTAGCGCCAAGATGTCGGAACGAGCGATCGAGTCGCGGCTCAAGCAGATCCTCGCCGAGATGCGTGAGGAACGAAAAACCCAGATCGTCGAGATGACAGGGATGGCAGGTCATGAGCAAGGGCTCACGAGCGGCCGGGCAATCACAAGGAACAGGCCTTGCTCCGCTCCGTCGACGGGCGTGCAAGGCAGCACAGGGAGGCCACGAGGTCCAAGGTGTGGGCAAGGACCGGCCGAGCGCCGCACGGGGCTTCTAGCCGGCCTGCGAAAATCTCGATAGCGCCCGTCCCGTTTTCTCCGCAAAATGGCGAAAGCTATGGCAAGCTCGCTAAGGAGATAGCATGAGCGCGCGTAAAGAGTGGCACCCAGAGCGAGTCCGCTCCAAGCTTACCCATCCGGTGATCGACGGTGACGGCCACTGGATCGAATACGGACCGGTATTCGTCGAACTGGTGCGCAAGGCCGCGGGCGATAAGGCGGCCGACGGCCTGTTCAAACACATGCGCCGCATCCCCGACGCGCTTTCGCTGTCCGTCGCCGAGCGGCGCCGCCGCGGCATCGCGATGGAAGGCTATTGGGGACGCCAGTCGACCAACACTCGCGATCGTGCCACCGCGATGATGCCGCGAATGCTGTATGACCGGCTCGACGAGCTGGGGATCGATTTCGGCGTCGTCTATCCGACGGCCGGACTGGGCATAACCCGCATCGAGGATGACGAGACACGGCGCGCGGTGATCCGCGGCTTCAACATCGTTACGGCTGATTATTTCCGCAATCTCAGCGACCGTCTGACGCCGGCCGCCGTGATCCCGATGCACACCCCCGAGGAAGCCATCGAAGAGCTCGAATTCGTCACGAAGCAGCTTGGCTCCAAGGTCGGGATGTTCGGCAGCGGCATCCGCCGGACTTTGGCGGTTGCAGATGGCGTCGACCCGGCGGTGGCTCGCTTTGCGGCGCATTACGACCAGCTCGGACTCGAAAGCGACTACGACTACGACCCGGTCTGGCAGAAATGCCGGGAGCTCAGGATGGCACCGACCTTCCATACCGGCGGCCGCGGGCTCGGACTGCGCAATGGACCGAGCAACTTCACGTTCAATCACATCGGCCACTTTGCTGCCGCCGGGCACGCCGTCGCCAAGGCCCTGTTTCTCGGCGGCGTGACGCGTCGCTTCCCCGATCTCAACTTCGCTTTCCTCGAAGGCGGCGTCGGCTGGGCGTGCCAGCTGTTTGCCGATCTGATCGAGCATTGGGAGCGGCGCGGCAAGGAAGGGCTCGAATATATGAACCCGAAGAACCTCGACCGGCCTTTGCTGGCGCAGCTCGTCGACAAATACGGCTATCAGGACATCGCCGCCGAATTGCGCCGCCGCGACGGCTGGCCGAACCCCGGTGACGATGAGCTCGACGGCGGCGTCGAGGTGCATGACGACTACGCGGCATGCAAGATCACCCGCAAGGAAGATTGGATCGACCTCTATGCCCGGCCGTTCTATTTCGGCTGCGAAGCGGATGACCGGATGAACGCCGTGGCATTCGGCAAGATCAACCCGTTCGCCGCGCGGATCAATGCGATCTTCAGCTCGGATGTTGGCCATTTCGATGTGCCCGACATGCGCATGGTATTGCCGGAAGCTTATGAGCTCGTCGAGGACGGACTGATTACGGCCGAGGACTTCCGCGACTTCACCTTCGCCAATGCCGTGCGCCTGTGGGGCACGCAAAACCCCGATTTCTTCGAAGGCACGGCGGTGGCCGACGCGGCCGCCGAGGTGCTCGGCAAGGCGCCCGCCAGAGCGGCGGCCGAGTAACCGGACGCGCGGCGCCGGTATCATATCCGGTGCCGCGCGCGGCGGGCTTTCGGATCCCCGCTCACCCCTGAACCTCCCGATGGGCAAAAGAAGCGGCTTCGCGGGGGGAATTCCGGCGGCGACGGGTTGGTAGGACAGCATCCGCGGCCTCATGTTCACAAGTCTCGCCCGTTCGACGGAGGGTCCGCTCCGACGCCCTCAGAGACATGGGGAGGAGCAAAAGCTCTTCGCGCGAGATTTATGAAAAGCCCGCTACCGTCCGTCGCGGTAGCGCTTCCGCAGCCGCTCGTCCGTCGACCGCCGGGACATGCCAGGCCAGTCTTTTTCCCCAGCCGGGCACTTTCAGCTTGCGTGCACAGAAGGGATAGCTTCGATTCTGCACTAACGATAAGCGCTGTCGGCGCCGCTTATCCCCGCGGTTCAGCGCGGCTTGCGCGGCCGATCCCGGTCATCCTCCACGCAAGGCGGAGCCCTCGCGGCGCCATCGGCGTTACCGCCGGTCCGGATCCGCAGCCTCGGGTGCGCGAACGCGAGAAAAGAAGATATATGCGATGACAGCAACTTCCGATCCGGCGCAGACAATTGCGTTCCAGGGTGCCCCTGGCGCCTATTCGGATTTGGCGTGTCGCCGTGTCTTTCCTGAAATGGCCACGTTGCCGTGCAACCAGTTCGAAGACGCGTTTGCGGCAGTGCGGGAGGCGCGTGCGAGGCTGGCGATGATCCCGATCGAGAATTCGGTCGCCGGACGCGTCGCCGATATCCACCACCTGATGCCGGACTCAACCCTCCACATCATCGGCGAACACTTCGAACGGGTAAACCATCACCTCTTGGCGCTTCCGGGCGCGACCCTTGAGAGGATCCGCGCAGTCAGGAGCCATGTCCACGCCCTCTCGCAGTGTCGCCGGCTGATCCGCGCGCTCGGGCTCGAGCCGGTGGTCGCAGCCGACACGGCCGGGGCGGCCGCCGAGATCGCGGCCCGCGGCGACCCGAGTCTCGCGGCTATCGCGTCGGAGCTTGCCGGAAAGATCTACGGCCTGGTCTCGTTAAAAGAAAATATCGAAGACGCCGAGCACAATACGACGCGGTTTCTGATGATGTCGCGCGAGCCCAAGCGGCCGCCGCGCGGAACACCGACGGTGACAACATTTCTTTTCCGGGTCCGCAATGTTCC